>JBFHQK010000068.1:0-10976 GCA_041592255.1 Fontimonas sp. | reverse complement strand
GTCGCGGCGGATCGCCTCGACCAGCACCCGCGCCGACTCGGCGACCGAGTCGGCCTTCTCCGGGTCCGGACAGGCCATCTGGCTCGAACCCAGCAGCGACATGCCGAGTGCTTCGAACGACGACGACATCGTGTTGGCGGTGTACATGCCGCCGCAGGCGCCGGTCGACGGGCAGGCGTTGCGCTCGATGCCGTCGAAGTCCTCCTTCGACATCTTGCCGGCCTGGAATGCGCCGACCGCCTCGAACGGCGACACGATGGTCAGCGCCTGACCCTTCCAGCAGCCCGGCTTGATCGTGCCGGCGTAGCAGAAGATCGCCGGGATGTTCATGCGCAGCATCGCGATCATCGCGCCGGGCATGTTCTTGTCGCAGCCGCCGATCGCCAGCACGCCGTCCATGCACTGGCTCGACGTCGCCGTCTCGATGCAGTCGGCGATGACTTCGCGCGAGACCAGCGAGAACTTCATGCCCTCGGTGCCCATCGAAATCCCGTCAGTGACGGTCGGCACGCCGAAGGTCTGCGGCATCGCGCCGGCGGCGCGCAGTGCATCGACCGCACGGTCGGCCAGCGGCTGAATCCCGGCGTTGCAGGGGTTCATCGTCGAGTGGCCGTTGGCCACGCCGACGATCGGCTTGTCGAAATCGGCGTCGGTGAAGCCGACGGCGCGCAGCATCGCGCGACTGGGCGAGCGCTGGACACCCTGGGTGATCAGGCGCGAACGCCGGTTCAACGGTTCGGACATGGTTTCTCGCGAGGGCCGGGGAAATGGGGCGCTTATTGTACGCGCCCCCCGCGCCGGATCCCCCGGATCAGTCAAACCTCGGGTTGCGCGACGATGCGCAGGTACGGCCTGAGCTCTTTCCAGCCTTGCGGAAACATCCGCCTGGCATCGTCATTGCCCACCGCCGGCACGATCACCACCTCGTCACCCTGTTGCCAGTTCACCGGCGTGGCGACGCGGAAGCGGTCGGTCAGCTGCAGCGAGTCGATCACGCGCAGGACTTCGTCGAAGTTGCGCCCGGTGCTGGCCGGATAGGTCATCGTCAGGCGCACGTTCTTGTCCGGGTCGATCACGAACAGCGCGCGCACGGTGAAGCGGTCCGACTCATGGGGATGGATCATCCCGTAGAGATCGGCGATGCGCAGGTCCGGATCGGCGATCATCGGGAAGTTCAGCGTGCACGACTGCGTCTGCTCGATATCGCGGGTCCAGCCCAGGTGGTCCTCGACCGAATCGACCGAAAGGCCGATGACCTTGACCCCGCGCCGGTCGAACTCGCCCTTGATCTTCGCCGTATAGCCCAGCTCCGTGGTGCACACCGGCGTGTAGTCCCGGGGATGCGAGAACAACACGCCCCAGGACGTGCCCAGCCAGTCGTGGAAGCGGATCGGCCCCATCGTGCTGTCGGCAGAAAAATCGGGGGCGGTGTCGCCCAGTCGCAGACTCATCGCGCATCTCCTCTGTTGTAGTGGTTGGTCCCCTAGCATGCGCCGCGCGCGGCGCAGGTCAAGATGCCACCAGCGGCCGGTCTGCGGGCGCGCTCAGCGGGCGCGTGCGCCGGAAGAAGCGCAGACCGAGCCCGGCCGCAGCCACCGCCAGGGCCACGATGAAGCCCCACCAGACGCCGAACGGCCCCTGCGCGGTGGCCGACGCAAGCCCCCACGCCACCGGCATGCCGACGCCCCAGTAGGCCGCCACCGTGATCAGCATCGGCACACGGGTGTCCTTGATGCCGCGCAGCGCGCCGGCAGCGGTGGCCTGCACGCAGTCGAAGAGCTGGAACAGCGCCGCGTAGTAGATGAAGCGCACCGCCATCGCGCTGACCGCCGGCGCTTCGGTGTACAGCGCCACGATCGCCCCTGGCAGCGTCGCCATCGCCGTGGCCGACAACAGCGCAAAGGCGACGCCGAGCCACACGCCGGTCTGGCCGCGCAGCCGCACCGCCGGCAGATCGCCGGCACCGGCGGCATGACCCACACGCACCGTCGTCGCGAAGCCGATCGACAAGGGCACCATGAACGCGAGCGAGGCGACGTTGATCGCGATCTGATGCGCGGCAATCACCTCGCCGCCGAAGCCCGCCATCATCAGGGCGCCGATGTTGAACAGCCAGGATTCGGCGGCCACGATCAGCGCGATCGGCAACCCCAGGCGCAGGACTTCCCACAGTTCCGCCCGCGGCAGCGACCCGCCGCTCCGGAACACGCGCAGCGCCCGCAGCGGCGGCAGGCGCAGGTACAGCGCGCCATAGATCACCGCCATGGTCAGACCGGCGAGCACGCTGGCCCAGGCGCAGCCCTCGGGCCCCAGCGCCGGCAGACCGAGCCGCCCGTACATCAGCAGGTAATCGAACAGCGCATTGACCAGAAAGCCGGCGACGCCGGCCACCAGGGCCACGCGCGCCAGCCCGTGCCCCTCGGCGACGTTGCGCGCCAGAAAACACAGGCTGAACGGCACTGCTCCCCAGGACACTGCATACAGATAATCGGCGGCATAGCCGGCGGCCGGCGCATCGAGCGCGAGCAGGCTCAGGATCGGTCCGGTCGCCAGCCGAATCGCCAGCATCCAGATCAGGCCGAACCCGATCGCCATCAGCCCGGCCCCGCGCACGAAGCGCCCGGTCTCCGCCGGATCGCGCCCGGCGCCGACGCGCTGGGCCACGATCGGCGAGCAGGCCATGAGAATGCCCGAGAACACGATGAAGGCCAGGAACCAGACGTTCGAGCCGACCGCAACCGCCGCCAGCGCGTCGGCGCCCAAACGCCCCGCCATCAGCGTGTCGACCGTGCCCATGCCCATGAAGCTGAACTGGGCCAGCACGATCGGCAGCGCAAGACGGAGATTGGCCAGGGCTTCCTGACGCAGGGGGGGATGATGCAGCACGCGCATGTCGCCTTCCGGGAGCACCCCGGCACGGGAGGCTGCCGCAGTCAGCGGGGGCAGCGATGGTCGCGATTATGGGGCATCGGCGCGCCTCAGCCACTCTGCGCCAGCAGACGCGCGTTGCCGCCCACCGCGGCGGTGTTGACGCTGAGACTGCGCTCGGTGACGAAGCGCAGCAGATAATGCGGCCCACCCGCCTTGGGACCGGTGCCCGAAAGGTTCTCGCCGCCGAACGGCTGCACGCCGACGACCGCGCCGGTCATGCCGCGGTTGACGTAGCAGTTGCCGACGCGGGCCTGCGCCTGCACGCGCCGCCAGGTCGACTCGATGCGCGAGTGGACCCCCAGCGTCAGCCCGTAGCCGCTCGCATTGATGGCGTCGACGACGGCTTCGAGCGCGCTGGCGGGGTAGCGGATCACGTGCAGCATCGGGCCAAAGTGTTCCGCCTCCAGCTGGTCGAGGCGGTCGATCTCGACCGCGCAGGGCGCGAAATAGGTGCCGTGCGCGCAGGACTCCGGCACCGCCAGCTGCTCGATCGGACGCCCCGCGCGCTGGATCGCCGCCGCATGGTCTTCAAGCCGCGCACGCGCCTCGGCGTCGATCACCGGACCGATGTCGGTGGACAGCAGCGCCGGATCGCCAAGCCGCAGCTCGCGCATCGCGCCGCGCAGCATCGCGATCGTGCGCTCGGCGATGTCCTGCTGCAGATACAGCACACGCAGCGCCGAGCAGCGCTGGCCGGCGGACTGGAACGCCGACTGGATCGCGTCCTTGACCACCTGCTCGGGCAGCGCCGACGAATCGACGATCATCGCGTTCTGGCCGCCGGTTTCCGCGATCAGCGTCGCCAGCGGTCCGCGGCGCGCGGCCAGCGCACGGTTGATCGACTGCGCCACCTCGAACGACCCGGTGAATGCCACGCCGGCGATCCGCGGGTCCGCGGTCAGTGCCGCGCCGACGTCACCGGCGCCGAGCACCAGCTGCAGCACCTCGCGCGGCACGCCGGACTCGTGCAGCAGCTGCACCATCAGCCAGGCGACGAGATTGGTCTGCTCGGCCGGCTTGGCCAGCACTGTGTTGCCGGTCACCAGCGCCGCGGCGATCTGGCCGGTGAAGATCGCCAGCGGGAAGTTCCACGGCGAGATGCAGACAAAGACCCCGCGCCCGTGCAACTGCAGCTCGTTGTGCTCGCCGGTCGGCCCGGGCAGGAGCTCGGCCTGCGCCATCAGCCGGCGCGCGCTGGCCGCGTAATAGCGCAGGAAATCCACCGTTTCGCGCACTTCAGCCAGCGCGTCCGGCACGGTCTTGCCGGCTTCGCGAATCAACAGCTCGATGAACGCGGCACGGCGTTGCTCGAGCTGGTCGGCGGCGCGCTCGAGCGCGGCGGCGCGCTGATCGACCGGCACCGCGTTCCAGCGCGCCTGTGCCGCGGCGGCCAGCGTCACCGCATCGCCGGTGCGCGCCGCCGGCAGCGGCTGCCACTGGCCCAGCACCCGCCTGCGGTCGGCCGGCTCGGTCACCGGACGCCACTCGTCGTGGGCCGCGTCGCCGCCGGCGAGCAGCGACACGGCGCGCGACGGCGCGCCCACGGCGCGCAAGTCGCGCCGCAGCGTGCCGGTTGCCAGCCGGTCGGCCAGATTCAGGCCCTGCGAATTGCGGCGGGTGGCGCCGTAGAGATCGGCCGGCAGCGGCAGATGCGGGTTGTGCTTGACCGCAAGCGCCGCGGCGGCGGCCACCGGGTCCGCCACCAGCTCCTCCGCCGGCACCTGCTCGTCGAAGATGCGGTTGACGAAGGACGTGTTGGCGCCGTTTTCGAGCAGGCGGCGCACCAGGTAGGGCAGCAGATCGGCGTGCGATCCGACCGGCGCGTAGACACGGCACGGCACGCTCAGGTCCTCGCCGACAACGCGATAGAGGGCTTCGCCCATGCCGTGCAGGCGCTGGAATTCGTAGCCGGCGCTGCCGCTGTCCGCCGCGCGCCCCTCGCCCGCATAGCCGCGCACCGCGGCAATGGTGTGCGCATTGTGCGTCGCCAGCATCGGATAGAACGCATCGCGCGCCGCGAGCAGCCGGCGTGCGCAGGCCAGATAGGCGACATCGGTATTGAGTTTGCGCGTGAACACCGGATAGCCGGGCAGTCCCTGCTCCTGCGCGCGCTTGATTTCGGTATCCCAGTACGCGCCCTTCACCAGCCGGACCGGGATGCGGCGCCCGGCGTCCCGCGCCAGCGGTTCCAGCCACTCGATGACGAACAGCGCGCGTTTCTGGAACGCCTGCACCGCAAGGCCGAAGCCCTCCCACAGCCCGAGCGACGCATCGCGGAACACCGCTTCGAACACGTCCAGCGACAGTTCGAGCCGGTCCGCCTCTTCCGCATCCACCGTCAGCCCGACGTTGTGGGCCTTGGCCAGCTGCACCAGACTCAGCAGGCGCGGCGTGAGCTCGGCGAGCACGCGCTCGCGCTGGGCAAACTCGTAGCGCGGGTGCAGCGCCGAGAGCTTCACCGAGATGCCCGGCCGCTGGAACACCGCACCCTCGTGTGCGGATTGCGCCTGCTCACCGATGATGCCGATCGCGTGCCGGTAGGCCTCGAAATAGCGCTGCGCATCCTCAGCGGTCAGCGCCGCCTCGCCGAGCATGTCGTAGGAGTGCAGGTAGCGGCGCTGGTCGCGCGCCCGCGCGCGCGCCAGCGCCTCGTCAACCGTACGTCCCATCACGAACTGCGATCCCATCAGGCGCATTGCCTGGCGGATCGCCAGCCGGATGACCGGCTCGGTCGAGCGCCCGACCATGCGGTTGATCGCCGCGCGGA
Source organism: Fontimonas sp. (assembly GCA_041592255.1). Taxonomy (GTDB): domain Bacteria; phylum Pseudomonadota; class Gammaproteobacteria; order Nevskiales; family Nevskiaceae; genus Solimonas. Next base: position 5,278 of record JBFHQK010000068.1, on the reverse strand, counting down.
AGTTGTTCGTCGTCGCCGGCGCCAGCTTGACGATGCGGCCGGTCAGCATCAGTCCCCAGGTCGACGCATTGACGAACATCGAGTCGCTTGCACCCAGATGCGCCTCCCAGTCCGCGTTGGCGAGCTTGTCGGCGATCAGCCGCTCCGCGGTGTCATCGTCGGGAATGCGCAGCAGCGCCTCGGCCAGGCACATCAGCAGCACGCCCTCCTCCGACGACAGGTCGTACTGCTGCATGAAGGCGTCCAGGGGCGACTGTTCGTGGCGCAGGCGGCGCACCCGCGCCACCCAGTCCGCCGCACAGCTCACCGCCTGCTGCGCCGGCGCCGCCGGCAGCCCGGCGATCGCGAGCAGGCGGTCGAGCAGCTGGGCCTCGTCGGCCAGGTAATGCGCCGAGATCGCGGCGCGCAGCGCGTCAGGCTGCGGGAAGGAGTCCGGGAAGATGCAGGCGCGATCCGTGGCGTTCATGCCGTCACACGAAGATACGTGGGAGCGGCATTCTAGGCGCGCGCGGCCGCGCGTCCCTGAGGGTTTCCCCGAAGCAGCGGGTGCCGCTCAGATCAGCCCGAGCGTCGCCGCCTTGAGCGCGGCTTCGGCGCGCGACGACACGCCCAGCTTGCGGTAAACGGACTTGATGTACCCCGCCGCGGTATTGCGGGTGATGCCGAGCATGTCGGCCACCTCCGGCAGGCGCATCCCCTTGGCAATCAGCATCAGCACTTCGCGCTCGCGCGGCGACAGTGCCTCGTCCTCGTTCGCCGTCTGCGACGGCGGCGTCACGCCGAATGCCGCGAGCATGCGCTGTGCGACCAGCGACGACAGCGGCGGCTCGCCATCGGCGATGCTCTTGAGCGCCCGGCGCACCTTCGCGTCGGGCTCGTCCTTGAGCAGATAGCCCTGCACGCCGGCGCGCAGCGCCGCGAACAGGTGGTCGTCGTCGGCATAGATGGTGGTGACCACGCGCAGGCATTCCGGAAACTGCTGCGCGGCAAAGCGCAGAAGATCGATGCCCGAGCCGTCCGGCAGACCCAGATCGACCAGCACGAGATCCGGCTGGTACATCGACAGCTTGCGCTGCCCCTCGCGCACCGACGCCGCGACGTAGATCTCACAATCGAACACTTCCTGCAGCAGCCCTGACAGCCAGGCCGCCGCCGAGGCGACATCTTCCACCACCAGGGCCCGCTCGATTGTCTTCATCACTTGATCTTCATCCCCCCGCCTGCAGGGCAAGCACGGGAACCTCCAGGCTCACCCGCACCCCGCCGCTGGGCTCTTCGCTCCATCGCACCTTGCCGCCCAGCGACGCGGCGCGCTCCTGCATGCCCAGGGTCCCGGTGCCGCCCGGCGACAGTCGCAAGCCACCAGCACCGTCATTGGCGATCTCGAACGCCAGCACGCCGTCGCGGCAGCTGATGGTCACGCGAATCGCACGCGCACGCCCGTGGCGGATCGCATTGGTCACCGCCTCGCGCATGATGCGGAACAGGTTGAGCGCGCTGGGCGCCGCGAGCGGCACATCCGGCGTCGACGGATCCTGCCGCCAGTCCAGGGACACGCCGAAGGCCTCGAGCCGCTGTTCCATCTCGTCACGGATCTGCGCGGTCACCTCGAGCAGCGTGCCCGGCGGCCGCCGCGAGCGCGACACGATGTCGCGCAGGTCGTAGATGATCGAGCGCACCAGATCCGCCTGGCGCACATCGTTGACCGTGTGCAGCAGCGCCAGCAGCTTGACGCCGATGTCGTCGTGCAGATCGCGGAAGATCTTGGCGCGCTCCTGCGCGGCGATCTGCTCGCGTTCGCGGGCGTGATCCTCGGCCGCCTGCGGCGGCGGTGGCGGCGGCGGCGCGCTGCGCTGCGTGCGCCGCTGCCGATAGCGCTGCCACGCCAACGACCCGGTCGAGGCCGCCAGCGCCGCAAGCACGATGTCCCAAGTGATTGTCACAAGATCCTTCTCGTCTCCCCCACGCCGAGTAGATACACGATCGACGCCGCCCCGTCGAGCACGGCCGTGCGCAACGCGCGACAATGAGCGGCATGACCGCCGCCATCGCCTTTGTCACCTGCCCCGCCGACGCCGCCGAGGCCCTGGCGACCGCGCTGGTCGAGCACCGCGTTGCCGCCTGCGTCAGCATCGTACCCGGCCTGCGGTCGGTCTATCGCTGGAAGGATGCGGTGTGCCGCGATGACGAGACCCTGCTGCTGATCAAGCATCCCGCCGACGGTTTCGAGGCGCTGCGGCGCGCCGTGCTGGCGCAGCATCCCTACGAGCTGCCGGAGATCGTCGCGGTGAGTCTGGATCGCGGACATCCGCCGTATCTCGACTGGATCCTCGCCAGCTGCCGCTGACCGCCGGCCAGCCCCTTTCGTCCCGCCAACGCCCACCGATGATGCGCAAAGCCCCCCTGCTGATTGTCCTTGCGCTGCTTGCCGGTGCCGCCGGTTTCGCCCTGCAGCGCTGGCTCGACCGCGGCCCGACGCTGATCGGCCAAGCTGCGCCGGCGCTGGTGCTGCACGACACGCACGGCCGTGCGCACGCGCTGACCGCGCTGCGCGGCCGCTGGGTGCTGCTGAATTTCTGGGCCTCCTGGTGCGCGCCCTGCATCGACGAACTGCCGCTGCTGGTCGACGCGCAACGCCGCTACGGCCCGCTGGGACTGCAGGTACTCGGCCCGGCACTGGATACGCCCGACGCGATTGCCCCGGTGGTCGCGCGCCTGGGCATCAACTACCCGGTCATGGCGGATTTCGTCCAGGCCGACGCGGCGATGCAGGCGCTGGGCAACAGCCGTGGCGCACTGCCCTACAGCGTGCTGATCGACCCCCAGGGCCACATCGCCGAGGTCGTGCTCGGCGCGCTGTCGCCGCAGCGGCTGGAAAGCCTGATTTCCCAGCGTCTGCAGGCAGCCGCGACACACTGACATATTTGTCGCGATCTGCGCGCAACTGCTCGCATCTTGCGTTGTTTCGAACGGCTCATGCAGAATGCCGGAAACCACACACGAGCGCGCAGTTGAGCCACCTGCTGCTGATCAACGGGCCCAATCTCAATCTGCTGGGCATGCGCGAACCCGGGGTCTACGGGCGGCAAAGCCTTGCCGATATTGAGCAGTCCCTGCGCGCCGAGGCCCAGGCCCTCGGCCACGAGCTGCAGCCCTATCAAAGCAACCACGAAGGGGCGCTGGTCGACCGCATCCAGCAGGCGCGCGCCGACCAGGTCGAGTTCATCCTGATCAACCCCGGCGCCTACACGCATACCAGTATCGCACTGCGCGATGCGCTGCTGGCGGTGGCGATTCCGTTCATCGAGATCCATCTGTCAAACGTGCACGCGCGCGAAGCGTTTCGCCGGCACTCGTACCTGTCCGACATCGCCAGCGGCGTGATCGCCGGCTGCGGGCCGCTGGGCTACCGCCTGGCATTGCTCGCGGCCCACGCGCGACTGACCGCATCGCAATCTTAAGGATCCGCCGGCCGGATCCGCGTCAAGCGCCCTGGGAGGGGCATCATGGACCTGCGCAAAATCAAAACGCTCATCGAGCTGGTCGAACAGAGCGGCATTTCGGAGCTGGAGGTGCGCGAGGGGGAAGAGTCCGTGCGCATCAGCCGCCAGGCGGCGCCCGCCGTGCAATACCTTGCTGCGCCGCCGGCCGCGGCGCCGGCGATGCCCGTAGCCGCCCCGACGGCGGCCGCGATCCCGGCGCCGGCAGCGGCGTCGGCGTCGGCGCAGCCCGACAACCGCCATGTGGTGCGCGCGCCGATGGTCGGCACGTTTTATCGCGCGCCCTCGCCCGGCGCCAAGGCGTTCGTCGAAGTCGGCCAGACGGTCAAGGCCGGACAGGTCCTGTGCATCATCGAAGCCATGAAGATGCTCAACCAGATCGAGGCTGACAAAGCCGGCGTGATCGCCGAGATCCTGGCCGAGAACGAAAAGCCGGTGGAGTTCGACCAGCCGCTGTTCGTGATCGAGTGAGACTCCGCGCGTGCGCACCGGCCGTGCTCCGCGTCCGCCGGGAGGCCGGTGACGTCGCCGCGGCAGCCCGCCCGACGCGCACGCTGCGCCGCACGCCGCCTACCCGGTCATCGTGAAAGCCCCATGAAGGAAATCAAGAAAATCCTGATCGCCAACCGTGGCGAGATCGCGCTGCGCATCCTGCGCTGTTGCCGCGAGCTCGGCATCAAGACGGTCGCGGTCTATTCAACCGCCGACCGCGAGCAGAAGCATGTCGCGCTCGCCGACGAGGCAGTCTGCATCGGGCCGCCGCAGGCCGGGCGCAGCTACCTCAACATGGCGGCGATCATTTCCGCAGCGGAGGTCACGCAGGCCGACGCCATCCATCCCGGCTACGGCTTCCTGTCGGAAAACGCCGACTTCGCCGAGTCGGTCGAGCGGTCGGGCTTCATTTTCATCGGCCCGCGACCCGAAACCATCCGCCTGATGGGATCGAAGACCAACGCCAAGGCGGAGATGATTGCCGCCGGCGTGCCCTGCGTGCCCGGATCCGAGGGCGTACTGCCGGACGACGACCAGGCCTGCATCGACATCGCCGCGCAGGTGGGCTATCCGGTGCTGATCAAGGCCGCAGCCGGCGGCGGCGGCCGCGGCATGCACGTGGTGCGCAGCGAAGACGAGCTGATCCAGAAGATCCAGCTGGCGCGCACCGAAGCGCAGGCCGCCTTCCGCGACGGCAGCGTCTTCATGGAGAAGTACCTGGAAACGCCGCGTCACATCGAGTTCCAGGTGCTTGCCGACGGCCAGGGCAACGCCATCCACCTGGGCGAGCGCGACTGCTCGATGCAGCGGCGCAACCAGAAGGTGGTCGAGGAATCGCCGGCACCGGGCATCACGCCCGAGCAGCGCGCCCGCATCGGCGCGCTGTGCGTCGAAGCCTGCAAGCGCATCGGCTACCGCGGCGCCGGCACCTTCGAGTTCCTCTATGAAGACGGCCAGTTCTATTTCATCGAGATGAACACGCGCATCCAGGTCGAGCACCCGGTGACCGAGATGGTCACCGGCATCGACCTGATCCGCGAAATGATCGCGATCGCCGACGGCCATCCGCTGCATCTGCGCCAGCAGGACATCACCTTTCGCGGCCATGCGATCGAGTGCCGCATCAACGCCGAGCATTCGCGCAGCTTCGTGCCGTCGCCAGGCGAGATCCGCAAGTACCATGCGCCGGGCGGCCCCGGCATCCGCCTCGAATCGCACTGCTACGCCGGCTACCGGGTTCCGCCGCACTACGATTCGATGATCGGCAAGCTGATCGCCTGGGGCCC
>JBFHQK010000067.1:0-10997 GCA_041592255.1 Fontimonas sp. | reverse complement strand
CGCGTGTACTTGCCGCCCTTGGCCTTGTAACTCTGGTATTCGCCGTCGACGGTCTCGTTGAACGCCTGCAGCAGGCGGCCGGAACTGTCCTGCGCGATCAGCGGATCCCACTGCGAGCCCCAGATCACCTTGAGCACGTTCCAGCCGGCGCCGCGGAACACGCCCTCGAGCTCCTGGATGATCTTGCCGTTGCCGCGCACCGGGCCGTCGAGGCGCTGCAGATTGCAGTTGACGACAAACACGAGGTTGTCGAGCTTCTCGCGCGCGGCGATGTCGATCGCGCCCAGCGACTCGGGCTCGTCCATCTCGCCGTCACCGCAGAAGCACCAGACCTTGCGCCCGTCCATCGGCTTGATGCCGCGGTTTTCGAGGTACTTCATCAGGCGCGCCTGGTAGATCGCCATGATCGGACCCAGGCCCATGCTGACGCTGGCGAACTGCCAGAACTCCGGCATCAGCCAGGTGTGCGGATAGCTCGACAGCCCCGGCTGCAGCGCCTCCATGCGGAAGCGGTTGAGCTGCGCCTCGGTCAGCCGGCCTTCGAGGTAGGCGCGCGCGTAGATGCCGGGGGTGCAGTGGCCCTGGATGTAGATCAGGTCGGGTCCGGCCGGGTGCTCCGGGCCTTTCCAGAAATGGTTGAAGCCGACGTCGTAGAGCGTCGCCGCGGAGGCGAACGAGGCGATGTGGCCGCCGATGCCGGCGTGCTCGCGATTGGAGTTGACCACCATCGCCAGCGCGTTCCAGCGGATCAGGGAGCGCACTTTCCACTCCAGCGCGTGATCGCCGGGCGAACGCTCCTCCAGATGCGGCGGAATCGTGTTGATGTAGGCGGTGTTGGCCGAGAACGGGATGAAGGCGCCGCTGCGCCGCGCCTTCTCGGTCAGCGTTTCCAGCAGGTAATGCGCGCGCTCGGGGCCTTCGCGCTCGAGCACAGCCTGCAGCGCTTCGAGCCACTCGCGCGTTTCCTGCGGGTCGCGGTCGGTGGCGGGGGGGTGCGGTCGGTTCACAGCAAGACTCCTCGTCGGCGCGGCCGCGCTCGTAATGATGTGGCGTCAATGTAGACCGCGCGTCAGCGATACGTCCAATATATGAAACGCGTCAGTACGATCTGTTGGAGATATGGCTCGTGGAGCTGCGTCACCTGCGTTATTTCGTTGCCGTGGCCGAGTCCCGGCATTTCACCCGCGCGGCGCAGACGCTGGGCATCGGCCAGCCGCCGCTGTCGCAGCAGATCCAGGCGCTTGAACACGAGCTCGGCGCACGCCTGTTCGAGCGGCTGCCGCGCGGGGTGCGCCTGACCGACGCCGGCCAGGCGCTGTTCGAGGATGCGCGCCGCATCCTGCGCGAGGTCGATCGGGCGGTCGAGCGTGCGCAGCGCGTGGCCCGCGGCGAGCTGGGGCGGATTCGCGTCGGCATGATCAACTCGGCGCCGTTTCATCCGCTGATTCCGCGCCTGATCCGCGAGTTCCGCCGCGAATATCCCCAAGTCGCGCTGTCGCTGGAGGAACGCACCACGCCCGGACTGGCCGCGGCGGTACGCAACGACGCCATCGATGTCGCCTTCGTGCGCCCGCTGCTGGGCGATGACGAGGGCCTGTGTGTGGAGCCGCTGCTCGACGAGGATCTGGTGATCGCGCTGCCGTCCGGCCACCCGCTGACGCGGCGCACGCGCGTGCCGCTGCTGGCACTGTCGATCGAGCCGTTCGTGCTGTTCCCGCGCGCGGTCGGTGCCGGACTGCACGACGAGATCATCAGTGCCTGCCGCAACGCCGGGTTCTCGCCGCGCATCGTGCAGGAGACCTCGCAGGTGACGTCGATCGTCAATCTGGTGGCGGCGGGCCTGGGGGTGTCGATCGTGCCGGCGTCGATGCAGCAGATCCACAGCGACGGCGTCAGCTACCGGGCGATTCAGAAGCCGGTGCCCAAGGCGCGGCTGTCGCTGATCTACCGCAAGGCCGATGCGGCAGCACCCCAGCTGCGCAAGCTGCTGGAGCTGACGCGCCGTCTGGCGGCACCGGCGCGCGCGGCGCGTGCATAATCAAGGCGGACCGATGCCCGGGTCCGTTGCCGGCGGAGGCCGCATGGATCGTCAGCCCGCAGTGCTGGACGCCGTCGAGGCGGCGGTGGACCGCATCATCGCGCAGGTCGGCAAACGCATCGTGCTCGGCATTCCGCTGGGCGTGGGCAAGCCGGTGGAGCTGGTCAACGCGATCTATCGCCGCGCGCTCGCCGATTCCGGCCTGGAGCTGCGCATCCTCACCGCGCTGTCGCTGGAAAAGCCGCGCGGCGACACGCCGATCGAAGACGCCTTCCTGCAACCGTTCGTCGAGCGCGTGTTCGCCGGCGTTCCCGAGCTGGACTACATGGCCGCGCTGCGCGCCGGCAGCCTGCCGCCCAACGTCGAGATCTGCGAGTTCTACTTCCGCCCCGGCGCGATGCTGCACAACCGCCACGCGCAGCAGCACTATATCAACAGCAACTACACGCACGTGGCGCGCGACGCCTTCAATCGCGGCTGCAACGTGGTGGCCCAGCTGGTGGCCAAACGCGGCAGCGGCGCCGACACGCGCTACAGCCTGTCGAGCAACCCGGACACCGGGCCGGAAATGATTGCGCTGCTGCGCGCCAGCGACCGGCCGCACCTCACGGTCGCGGTGGTGAATCAGAACCTGCCGTACATGGTCAACGACGCCGAGGTCGCGCACGGCTACTTCGATCTGGTGGTCGACGATCCGCGCTATACGACGCCGCTGTTTCCGACGCCGAAGATTCCGGTGACCACGGCGGACTACCACATCGGCTTCAATGCCAGCAGCCTGATCCGCGATGGCGGCACGCTGCAGATCGGCATCGGCAGCCTTGGCGACGCGATCGTGCACGCGCTGAAGCTGCGCCACACGCAGACCGCCGACTACCGCGCGCTGCTCACCGACATCGGCCTGCTCGAACGCTCGGGTGCGCTGATCGAGGCGGTCGGCGGCACCGACGCCTTCGCGCAGGGCCTCTACGGCTCGACCGAGATGTTCGTCGACGGTTTCTGGCACCTGCTGCGCGCCGGCATCCTCAAGCGCCGGGTCTACGATTTCTGGGCCCTGCAGCAGCTGATCAACGAAGGGCGCTGCGATCCCGAGCAGCTGCGCGCGGACGTGCTCGAAGGACTCGAGGCGCTGGGCGTGCGCGTGATCCGCGGCAAGGACTTCGCGATCCTGCAGCACCACGGCTTCTTCAGCGAGGCGACGCGCTACGACGAGGGCCACCTCATCGCCCCGGACGGCGAGCGCGTGATCGCCAATCTGGCCAACCCGGCATCGCGGCGGGTGATGGCGCGCTGCCTGGGGCCGCGCCTGCGCAACGGCACGCTGCTGCACGGCGGCTTCTTCCTCGGTCCCGCCGACTTCTACCGCGGGCTGCGCGAGCTCGACGAGCCCACGCGCGCGGCGATCTGCATGACCAACGTCTACAAGACCAATCAGCTCGATCACAATCCGCGCCTGTACCAGCAGCAGCGGCGCGACGCGCGCTTCATCAACACCGGCATGATGGCGACGCTGTCGGGCGCGGTGTGCTCGGATGGCCTGGCCGACCTGCGCGTGGTCTCCGGCGTCGGCGGACAGTACAACTTCGTCGCGATGGCGCATCACCTCCACACCGGCCGCTCGATCCTGCTGATCCGCGCGGTGCGCGAGGCCGACGGTGCGCCGGCGCAGAGCAACATCGTCTTCAACTACGCGCACACGACGATTCCGCGTCACCTGCGCGACATCGTCATCACCGAATACGGCATCGCCGATCTGCGTTCGAAGACCGACAGCGAAGTCGCCAAGGCGCTGATCGACATCGCCGATTCGCGCTTCCAGGGCGAGCTGCTGGCGGCGGCGCAGCGCGCCGGCAAGATCGAGGCCGGCTACACGATCCGCGAAGCCTGCCGGCACAACACGCCGGAGCGGCTCGAAGCGCGGCTCGACGTGCACCGGCAGCGCGGCCTGCTGCCGGCGTTTCCGCTGGGCTGCGATTTCACCGACGACGAGCTGCGCCTGGGCAAGGCGCTCAAGGCCGTGCGGGCACGCGCGCTGGCAACGCCCAAGTGGCGGCTGCTGCTGCAGCTGGCCGGCTTTCGCGCCAGCGCGATTCCCGCCGCGGCGCTGCCGCAGCTGGCCCGCGTCGGTCTGGACCGCCCGCAGCGGCTGCAGGACCGCGTCGCGCGCATGTTGCTGGTGGAAGCGCTGGCGGCGTCCTGATACCGGACCGCCGCCGTTCGGCTTCAGGACTTCGGCCGTTGCGGCAGCGCGATCGCTTCCGGATGGTGACCGCGTGAGCGCAGCCAGTCGCGCAGCGCCAGCCCGGTGGCGGCCGGCCAGTAGCGGACCTGCTCCGGCGGCACGCGGATGTATTCGGACAGCTCCTCGTTGAGACGGATCTCGCCGCGCGCACTCACATGGTAGGCGATGATGATCTGGTTCATGCGGTCGAAGCGGTAGTGCCCGATAAACGACGGCGCGCTCGCGGTCAGGCCCAGCTCTTCCTCGACTTCGCGCAGCACCGCCTGCGCCGGATCCTCGTTGCGTTCGAGAAAGCCGGTGATCAAGCCGAAGAAGCGCTGCGTCCACAGCTTGTTGCGCGCCAGCACGATCGCGCCCTCGTGCTCGACCACCGCGGCCACCACCGGCGTCGGATTGTCCCAGTGCACGAAGCCGCAGGCCGCATCCGGGCAGGCCAGGCGCGGCAGGCCGCCGTGCTCACGCTGAGTCAGGGGTCGCGCGCAGCGCGGGCAGTAGTGATAGACACTCATGGTGGACCGGGTGGATCGGAACCGGCGTCATCCTAGCAAGCGCGCCGGCGGCACTCAGAGCAGTCCGGCGTTGCGCATCCAGTTCAGTGCGGTGTCGACCAGGTCTTTGATGCGGGGATCCTCGGTGCCCTGCAGATGCGTGCCGGCCTCGTCCTGGCGCTCGATGCGGGCGCTGGAACGGTTCAGCGCCTGCCACAGCGCCTCGGTCGCGGCGCGCGGCACGAGTTCGTCGTCGGCCGCGACAATCATCAGCGCGCGCTGCGACGCGCGCAGGCGCCGGGCCGCGTCCTCCGGCGCCGGCAGAGCGAAGCCCCAGACCAGCGCATTGGCCAGGCCCCAGGCCGGCCAGCGGGTCCAGCGGCCGTAGCGCGGCTCGAGGCGGCGGATGAACTGGTGCGCGATGACGTGACGCAGGCGGCCGAAGCCGTGCACGATCACCAGCCCCGGCAAGGCGTGATCGGCCGCCGAGATCACGGCGAAGGGCGCGCCCAGACTGGCGCCGATGATCGTGATCCGGCGCGCGTCGATGTCGGATCGCGTGCGCAGATGCGCGCTGAGCAGGCCGATGCCCTCGAAGCTGTCCTCGATGCCCCGGTCCAGGGCCGGCAGATCGGCCAGGCTCTGCGGCAGCTCCAGGCGTCGCGGCGGATCGAAGGGGTAGTCGAAGCTCACCGCGGCGAGCGGCAGGTCGGCCGGCACCGCGTCGAGCACCGTGGCGGCGCCACGAAAGCCGCCGAACAGCATCACCGCCGGCAGCGGCGGCGCGTCCGCGGCCTGCGGCCGCCGCAGTTCGGCCTCGATCACCCGACCGCTGGCCAGCCGCAGCGGGATGTGCTCGATGTGCTGTTGCGCGCGGGCTGGCGCTGCTGCCAGCAGCAGCGCCAGAAGCAGAAACTCAGCGCGGACGCGGCAGCGCGACATAGGTGGCGCGTGCGCGCACCGCATCGGCGTCGTTGCAGCACAGGCGGCTGCTCACGGTGATGCGCGCACGCTCGCCGCGGCCCAGCCGGTCGAGGAGGCTGCTGCACTGCGCTTCCGGCAGTTCGCTCTGCGCCAGCAGATCCGCGGTGACCGGCTGCAGATAGTCGAGCTCGGTGTGACGCACCACCAGACTGGCGTCGATGCCCGCTTCGATCAGGCGGTGGTGCAGCACCAGCCAGCCGGCGAGGATGCCCAGCGTCGCCAGGCTGCCGCCGAACGCGGTGCCGTGGTGATTGAGGTTGGGCGCCAGCGGCGCGGTGAGGGCGATCTGACCCGGCAGCGCGAGGCTGACGCGCACGCCCAGCGCCTGGGTCAGCGGAATGCTCTGGTGCAGAAAGCTGGTGAGTTCGGTGGGGGTCATGGCGGGCGGCCGCGCAGCTGAGCTTACTTGCCGATGCAGAAGCGCGAAAAGATCGCGCCGAGCAGATCCTCGCTGCTGACGCGGCCGGTGATTTCGCCCAGCGCGTCCTGCGCCAGCCGCAGCTCCTCGGCGGCGAGCTCGGCGTCGGCGCCTTCGAGCAGGCGCCGTTCGGCGTCGAGCACGATGGCGAGCGTGCGGCGCAGGGCGTCGAGATGGCGGGTGCGCGCCGAGAAGGTGCCCGCAGCCGCGTCGCCAAAACCGGCGAGGCGGCGCAGTTCCTGCACCAGCGCGTCGACGCCGGCGCCGGTGGCGGCGGACAGCGCGAGGTGGATGCTGCCGTCGGCTTCCCAGCGCGCGGGTGCGCGCGCGGCAAGATCGCACTTGTTGTGCACCACCACCGTGCGCAGCGCCGGCGGCAGCGCGCTGAGCAGTGCGGCATCCTCGGCGGTGATGCCCTGTGGCGCCTCGACGATGAACAGTGCCACCTCGGCCTGCTCGAGCGCGCGCCGCGCGCGCCGCACGCCCTCGCGCTCGACCGGATCGTCGGAGTCGCGCAGGCCGGCGGTGTCGACCAGCGTCAGCGGCAGACCGTCGAGATCGAGGTTTTCGCGCAGCAGATCGCGTGTGGTGCCGGGAATGTCGGTGACGATCGCAATCTCGGCGCCGGCGAGGCGGTTGAGCAGGGTCGACTTGCCGACGTTGGGGCGTCCGGTCAGCGCCACCGTGAGGCCGTCGCGCAGGCGGCGGCCGCGTCCGGCATCGGCGAGCAGCTGCTGCAGCTGCGCACGCAACGCCGCGACGCGGCTGCGCAGGCCGGCATCGGCCAGCCAGTCGATGTCCTCGTCGGAGAAGTCGAGCGCGCCTTCGACGAACACGCGCAGCGCGGTCAGCTCGGCGGCGAGCGCGTGCACGCGCACCGACAGCTCGCCGTCGAGCGAACGCAGCGCCGCGCGCGCGGCGTCGCGGGTTCCGGCGTCGATCAGGTCGGCGATCGCTTCGGCCTGGGTGAGATCGATGCGGTCATTGAGAAACGCGCGTTCGGAGAATTCACCGGGACGCGCGATGCGGGCGCCGGCGGCGCAGGCCGCGTCGAGCAGCGCCTGCAGCACCACCGGCCCGCCGTGCCCCTGCAGCTCCACCACGTCCTCGCCGGTGAAGGAATGCGGCGCCACGAAGCACAGCACCAGGCCCTGATCGATCAGGCCGCCGTCGCGGTCGCGGAAATGACGCAGCGCAGTGCTGCGCGGCGGCGGCAGGGTGCCGCACAGGCGCGCGGCGATGGGCGCGGCCTGCGGTCCTGACAGCCGCAGCACGCCGATGGCGCCACGCCCGCTGGGGGTGGCGATCGCGGCGATCGTGTCGGTGGTTGGGGCGCGGCTCACGCCCGTCACTGTACGGCCTTCAGCGCTTGACGGCGCGCGCCGTTTCCTCGTGCTCGAGCTTGCGCGTGATGTACCACTGCTGGGCGATGCCGATCAGGTTGCTGACGAACCAGTACAGCACCAGACCGGACTGGAAGAAGGCGAAGAACGCCGTGAGCATGATCGGCATCACGTTCATGATCTTCTGCTGCATCGGGTCCATCGCCTGCTGGCCCGACAGCCGCTGCTGCACGAACATCGACACGCCGAACAGCACCGGCAGCACGAAGTAGGGATCGGGCGAGGTCAGGTCGGTGAGCCAGAGCGCGAAGGAGGCCTGCCGCAGTTCGACCGATTCGAGCAGCACCCAGTACAGCGCGATGAAGACCGGGAACTGCACCAGCAGCGGCCAGCAGCCGGCGAGCGGATTGAAGCCCTCTTTCTTGTAGAGGTCCATCATCGCCTTCTGCATGCGCTCGCGGTCGTCGCCGAAGCGCTCGCGGATGTCCTGGATCTTCGGCGCGAACTTCTTCATCTTCGCCATCGACCGGTACTGCGCTTCCGAGAGCTTGTACATCACCGCCTTGACCAGCAGCGTCAGCAGAATGATCGCCACACCCCAGTTGCCACTGAGTTTGTGGAACATGCTGAGCAGCCAGAACAGCGGCTCGGAGATCGGCGTCAGGATGCCGTAGTCGAGGGTCAGGTCGAAGCCCGGCGCGATGTCGGCGACCCGATCCTGCAGCTTGGGCCCGAGATAGAGCTCGGTGCTGAACCGGCCGCTGCTGCCGGCGGCGATGGTCTGCGAGGCGCCGACGTACTGGGCCATGTAACCCTGGCCGGTCGCGGGCTTGGCGGTATAGCTCGCGCTCTGGTCCTGCGGCGGCACGATGGCGGCAACGAAGTAGTGCTGCAGCATTGCGATCCAGCCGCCGGTCTGGCGCGTCTCGTAGGCGTCCTCGGCCAGGTCGTCGAGCGTGGTCTTCTTGAAGCGGTAGCTGCTGCCGCCTTCCTTCTGCTCGTAGAAGCCCACGCCGGTGAAGGTGGCGACGAAGGGCGGCTCGTCGCCGGCCTTGAACGGCGTGCGCACCAGGCGCGCGTACGGGCTGGCGACCAGCTCGGCGGCGCCGTGGTTGTCGAGCTCGTGAATCAGCTCGATGCGGTAGCGCGCGCGCTCGAAACGGTAGATCTTGCGCGCCGTAAAGCCGGCGGCGTCGCGGTACTCAAGCACCACATCAACGTGATCGTCGCCGTCGGCCAGGCGGTACTCCGGCTGCGCGGCGCTGTAGCGGGTGTGGTGCGTGACCAGCCCCGCCTGCGCGCCGGCCAGACCGCTTTGCAGCACGAACAGCCGGCCGCCAGTGTCGTCGAGCAGCGCCAGCGGCGTGTCGGGGCGGTCCTTGGACAGCGCGTAGTCCTTGAGCTCGAGGCGGCGCAGGTCGCCACCATCGAGCGCGATCTGGGCGCGCAGCACGTCGGTCTCGACGCGGATCATTCCGCCCTGGATCACCGCGGCGGCAGCGGTGCCCTCGGGCGCGGCCGGCGTCAGCGCCGGCACATCGGCTGCGGTGGCGCGCGGAACATCGATCGCCGGCGGCAACGCCTGGGGTGCGGCGATGGTGGCCGGCGCGTAATCCTTCTGCCAGGCCTGATACATGAAGAACAGCACCACGCCCAGCAGCGCGATCAGAATGAAACGGCGGTTTTCCATGGTCAGCGTTCGAGGTTCTTGGAGTGTCCGCAGCAGTCGGGCTGCGCGTCGGGAACAGGATCGTAACCGCCCGGGTGCAGGGGGTGACAGCGCAGGAGCCGACGCAGGGCGAGCCCGCTGCCGCGCCATGCGCCATGGCGGCGGATCGCCTCGACCGCGTAGTGCGAGCAGCTCGGATAGAAACGGCAGCGCGGGCCCAGCAGCGGACTGAGCAGCGTCTGATAGACGCGGATCAGGAAGACGAGGACGGTGCCGGCGAGGCCGCGATGCGATTCCACAGGCGCTCCAGGCTACGCGTCAGGTCAGCCGCGCCGGCGCGCGCACAACCCGGCCGGGCGACGATGACGATGTCGACGGCGGGCAGCCGCTCCTGGCGCGCGCGGAAGGTTTCGCGGATCTCGCGCTTGAGGCGATTGCGGTCGGTCGCCAGCGCAACCGACTTCTTGGCGATGGCGAGTCCAAGGCGCGGGAAGCCCAGCGTGTTGGTGACGGTGACGGCCGTCAGCCAGCGCTCGTTGATGCGATTGCCGCGTTTGAACGCGGTTTGGAACTCGACGGGCTTGAGCAGACGGGCGCGCCTGAGGAAGCGCGCCATGGATCACTGCGCCGTCCGCTCAGAGCGCCAGACGCTTGCGGCCCTTGGCGCGGCGGCGGGACAGCACGAGACGGCCACCCTTGGTCGCCATGCGGGCGCGGAATCCGTGCGTGCGCTTGCGACGCAGCGACTTGGGCTGATAGGTGCGCTTGGACATGACATCACCCTGTCGGGAGTTTGCAAAAAAAGGGCGCGGAGTTTAGCGGCTGGCGCCGCCGGGTTCAAGCGGCTGAGGAGATTGCCTGTGGATAAGTGCGGTCTGAAGTTTTAGACTGCCCCACCGGCGAGCCGCGCAGGCCGCCCTACTGATTCGATAACTGACTCCATGTATCAAGAGGACCTCTGGGCGCAATCCGTGCGCTGGCTGGAAGGCGAGCTGCCGGACAAGGACATCAACACCTGGGTGCGCCCGTTGCACCCCGTGGCCACCGAAGGACGCCTGCTGCTGCTGGCGCCCAACCGGCTCGTGCTCGAGCGCGTGCGTGAAAGCTATCTGAGCCAGATCGAGCGCGCGATCCGGGTGGTCGGCGGTGGCGGCGCGCCGGCGGTGGAACTGGGCGTGGGCTCGGCCGAGGTGCGCACCCTCGCCGCCCCGCCCGCCGACGACTCGGCGGCGCAGCCGGCCTACGGCAAGCTCAATCCCGATTACAGCTTCGCCAACTTCATCGAGGGCAAGTCCAACTCGCAGGCGCGCGCCGCCGCCCAGCACGTGGTCGATACCCCGGGCGGGACCTACAACCCGCTGCTGATCTACGGCAGCTCGGGCCTGGGCAAGACCCATCTGATGCACGCGGTGGGCAACGCGATCGCGGCGCGCAAGAGCCGCGCGCGCATCGCCTATATGGGCGCCGAGCAGTGGATGAACCACTTCACCGCCGCGATCCGTCATGGCCGCACCGAGGAGTTCAAGAACCTGTACCGCTCGGTCGACGCGCTGCTGATCGACGATATCCATTTCTTCGCGCACAAGGAACGCACGCAGGAAGAGTTCTTCCACACCCTCAATGCGCTGATCGACGCGCGCAAGCAGATCGTGCTGACGTCGGATCGCTATCCCAAGGAAATCGACGGCATCGACGAACGCCTGAAGTCGCGCTTCACCTGGGGCCTGTCGGTGGCAGTGGAGCCGCCGGACCTGGAGACGCGTATGGCGATCCTGATTGCCAAGGCCGAGGCCAATCAGGTGCACCTGCCCAAGG
>JBFHQK010000066.1:0-11009 GCA_041592255.1 Fontimonas sp. | reverse complement strand
GTCGAAGCCGCGGCCCGGCGCGTCTATTTCGCCGGCGACACCGGCTACTGCCCGGACTTCGTCGATATCGGCGCCCGCTTTGCGCCCATCGACCTGTCGCTGCTGCCGATCGGCGCCTATGAGCCGCGCTGGTTCATGCACGCAATGCATGTCACCCCCGACGAGGCGGTGAAAATCCATCGCGACGTCGGCAGCCATCAGTCAGTGGCGATGCACTGGGGCACGTTCCGCCTGACCGAGGAACCGCTCGACGACCCGCCGCACCGGCTGCGCCGCGCGCTCGATGCGGCCGGCATCGCGCAGGAGCGCTTCTGGGTGCTGCAGCACGGCGAGACCCGCACCTTGTTCGCCGACCGCGCCGCGTAGACACCGGCCGCGTGCAGCGCTTTCAGTCCGCCGCCGGCGCGGCGAGCAGACGCTCGAGCGCGGCCTGGCGTGACTCAGGCGCCAGCTGCGCCAGCCGTGCCGCGGCGGCGTGGAACTGCCGCCAGTCGCCGCCCGCTTGCGCGAACAGCCGTGCGAACGCCGGTGCGTACTCGTCGTAGAGGCCAAAGGGCAGCAGCTTGGCGTTGTTGGGCGCCGGGTCGTCAAACCAGCGGTCGTAAGTCCGATCCCCCTGCCACTGCGCATCACGCAGCTGCGCGTACTCGCGCTGCAAATCGGCGAAGGTCGCGGCCTTGCGCGCGCGCATCGCCTCCACCGCGAGTGGCTGCGCATAGAGCGCCTGCAGGCGCTGACGGGCAGAAAGCATCAGCTGCACGAACTGCGTGCGGCGCGTGCGCGCGGCGGGATCGGCAGGCGCCACCTGCGGATGCGCGGCCAGGTACTCGTGCAACCCCTGCTGTTCGACAAATGCGGCGAAGGACTCGCTGAAGCGCGTGTCGTCCCTGACATACAGCTGCTGGTGGGCCAGCTCGTGAAACAGCGTGCCGATCAGCGTCGCGTCATCCCAGTGCAGCATCGTGTTGAGCACCGGGTCGTCGAACCAGCCCAGCGTCGAATACGCCGGCACGCCGCCGACATGCACGTCATGGCCTTCGGCACGCAGCTCGGCGGCCCGCGCATCGGCCTTCTCGCGGGTGTAGAAACCCTGGTAGGCGAGACAGCCGGCAACCAGGAAGCAGTGTTCGACCGGCGCCAGCGACAGCTCCGGCGTTGCGAACACATTCCAGACCACATAGGGACGCCGCAGATCCGCGTACTGGGTATAGCTGCCGTTGGCGGGCAGCCGCAGCTGCGTCACGGCCCAGGCACGCGCGCGCTGCACCTGCTGCAGCCGCGCCGTCAGCGCAGCATCCCGGTCCGGTGCGGCCACCATCTCGGCAATCGGCCGTCGGGCGCGCAGCAGCTCCAGCTGGCCGCTCGCCAGGTGCGCGTAGTAGCCGAGCTGGGCGCAGCCGCTGAGCAGGGCGCCGCAGCCGGCCAGCAGCACCGCGCTCCTCACCCTGGCCACGGCGCGCGGACCTGCGCCGCGGCTACGCCGCGCGGTCGAGCCAGACTTCGAGGCCCTGCGCATTGAGCTCCATGTCGAACGCCAGCAGCGCCCGGCTGCGGGCCGGATCCAGCGGACAGTGCAGGCGCTCGAGCTGCGCCAGCGCATCGGCGGTCAGCGCATCGACCAGCGTGGCGTGCCGCTCCGGCGCCTGCGCATGGCGCTGCGCCAGCGCCTGGTAGCGCGCCAGCCCGTCGCGCAGCTCGGTGGCCAGCCGCGGCACCTGATCGACGCAGCCGAAGTGGGTCAGGAACATGCGTTCGGGCGCAAACGACAGGAAGCGGTCGAGCGTCTGCAACCAGGCCTCGGGCTCGAACTGCACCGGCGTGGTCGTCGGCATCATGAAGACACCGCCAGGGCCGTCGAACTCGCGGTACGACAGGCCGAAGGTATCGCCGGTGAAGAAGCCGCGCGACACGGCGTCCCAGATGCAGAAGTGGTGGCGCGCGTGACCCGGCGCGTCGATGAACCGCAGTTCGCTGCCGCCCAGCGGCAGCCGGCAGTCGTCGTCGGCAACGATGACGCGCGCCTCCGGCACCGGCACGATCTCCCCGTACATCTGCGCCACCGCCGCCGGACCATACACCGCGGTCGCCCCGGCCATGAGCTTCGACGGGTCGATCAGATGGCGCGCACCGCGCGGATGCGCGACCAGCCGCGCCGCCGGCAGTTCGCGCATCAGCGCGCCCGCGCCACCGGCGTGATCGAGATGGACGTGCGTCGGAATCACGTAGCGCACCTGCTCGCGCGCAATGCCACGCGCCTCGAGCAGCGCCAGCAGGCGTGCCACGCCCGGCGACGTGCCCGCCTCGATGAAGGCGTACTCACCGTCGCGACCCAGCAGATAGCAGCAGGCCAGGCCCGGACGCTCCTGCAAGGTGTCGATGCAGGTGATGCCGTGGTCGTATTCAATGACCGGGGGCAGCGAGGCGGGCGTCAGGCTCGGCATTGCAGCGGGCTCATGATGAGGGACCCGCAGCGTACGCACAGCACGCGGCAAAAGAAACCCGGCGCAGCCTGCGCTCAGGCCGCCGAGGCCTCCGGCGCGGTGGCGGTGCGCAGCAGGCCGACCAGCTCCTCGCGCCGATAGATGCCGAGCTTCTTGTAGATCCGCGACGCGTGGTTGGCCACCGTGCTGATGGCGATGTCGCATTCGCGCGCCACGCTCTTGAACGTCTTGCCGTCGGCGAGCGCGCGCGCGATCTCCTGTTCGCGCGGCGACAGCACGTCGAGCGGATGCGGACGGCGTGCATGCACCAGGTACAGGTTGCCCTCAGCCGTCAGGCGGAAATGCAGCGCCCCCATGTCGAAATCGCCATGCGGCACTTCCATTGCCGCCGGCGGCAGTGCAAACGGCAGATGCGACATATCGCCGTCGCCGAACTGGTCGGCGAGCAACTGGTGAAAGCGCCGGCTGGCGACGTACACGCCGCCCTTGGCATCGACCAGCGCCGCCGAACCGCGCGACGGCCGGCCCAGGGCCTGCAACCACTCGTCGCGCTGGATGAACTGTGACAAGGACAAGGTTCCGGCCTGGGCCAGATGGCCCACCGCGCGGCGCAGGCCCTCGCGATCCGGCGTCTGCGCCGCGCCGAACACCAGGCAGAACACGCTGTACATCGGCGTGTCGCGATGCGCCATGTTGAGCGCGAGCACCCAGTTGCCGGCCATTGCGGCGCCCGACTGCCACTGCGGCGGCACCGGGCGCAGCTCGGTTTCGCGGCTGCCGGACGCAAACGTGATGCCGGCCACCGCGCGCTGCGCGATGGTCGCTTCCGGCGGCCAGACCGCGTATTCGCCCGGCAGATCACTGGCCGAACGCGTCAGCCAGGCCCCCGCGACCGCCCCCGACCACTCGCACAATTGCTCAAGCGCCAGGGGTCGAAATGTCTGCCAGGGCGCGTCGAAGGCCGCCGCGTAGAACAACTGGATCATCCGGTCCAGCGTGCGCAATTCCCTTTCGCTCATGGGCTCCCCCAGTCCGCAGTCGCCTGTGCCGTCCGAAGCCGGCGCGCTGCGTGATCTCCGGCCGTTCCGGCCTGGGAGCGAACCTTGCAGCGGCGCACGGCACCCTGGCAATTCGCATCACTTATCTACTGGTGTAGATATACCACTGCTGAGGCAGGGCCCGCAAAGCAACGGCTGCCCTCCGGATCGGGGAAGCCCTGACGCAATTTGTGTCCCCACGCACTAAAATCCGCGCGCGATCGCTCCGCCCGCCTGCGCTGGCATGCATCGTGCTTCGTCGCCGGCGGCGCTTGTGTCGTGGCAAATACCTGATTTGGGAATGATTTGATGATCCAGTCTCTTGCTCGCGGGCGTCGCGCCCGTGGGGCTGTTTTTGTCTTCGCCGGCCTGCTGGCCGCCTGCGGCAGCAGCACGCCTCCCGGCGCCGGTGCTCCGCTCCCCCCGCCCGCATCGGTGCCGACCGCCAGCTGCACGGATGCCGGCGCGGCGACCGCCGAGCGCATTGCCGCGCTTGCCGACCAGGAACGGCTCGAAGTCATCGTCAGCTTTGACGGCCACGGCCCGCTGTCCGCCGCGCGCATCGACGCCCTCAAGGCGCTGGGCGTGACCGGCCTGTACCTGCAGCGCCTGCCGATCGCCGCGATGCTGGCCACCAAGGCCCAGATCGCGCGCCTCGAGCAGCTGCCCGGCGTGCGCTCGGTGCGCTGGAACGCGCCGCTGAGCTACGAAGATGACGTGGCCCGCTACCTGACCTCGGTCGACCAGGCCCAGGCGGCACCCGAACTGCACAACGCCAATGGCGAACCGATCACCGGCAAGGGCGTGACCATCCTGGTCAATGACTCCGGCATCGACGCGACCCACCCCGACCTGAGCTTCAACAGCAAGGTCGTGCGCAATGCGCTGGGCCACACCAATCTGCGCGGCCTGCTCGAAGAAGGCATGCTGCCGTTCACGCCGGTTGAGGGCGTGCCCAACACCGACGCGCTCGGCTCGCATGGCACCCACGTCGCCGGCATCGCCGCCGGCGACGGCAGCGCCTCCGGCGGCCGCTTCGCGGGCGCCGCCAAGGGCGCCTCGCTGGCCGGCTACGGCTCCGGCGCGGTGTTGTTCGTGCTCGACACGCTGGGCGGCTTCGACTACGCACTCAAGCTGCTCGATGAAGCCCCGGAACTGAACCTGCGCATCGTCACCAACTCGTTCGGCAACACCGGTGACCTCGGCACCTGCTTCGATCCGGAAGACCCGACCAACATCGCCACCAAGGCCCTGGCCGACCGCGGCGTGATCGTGGTGTTCTCGGCCGGCAACTCGGGCTCGGGCCAGAACACGATCACCGGCAACTTCAAGAAGGCTCCGTGGGTCATCACCGCCGGCAACGGCGAGAAGAACGGCCTGCTGGCGCCTTCGTCGTCGCGCGGCTCGCTGTCGACCCCGGTGTACACGGTCGAGGTCGACGGCGAAACCTATGTCGTCGAGGACCGCCCGACGGTGGTCACCCCCGGCACCGACTACATCTCGACGCGCGCCGTGGCCGCTGACCCGTTCACGCCGCTGGATCTCGAAGCCGACATCGCCTCGGGCGAGATTCCGCCGGAGATGATTCCGTTCTACACGATGAAGACCGGCACCAGCATGGCGGCCCCGCACCTGGCCGGCCTGACCGCGTTGCTGCTGGAGGCCAACCCGGCGCTGACCTGGCGCGAGGTCAAGCAGATCTTCAAGACCACCGCGACCAACATGCCCGGCTACGAGCCCTGGGAAGTCGGCGCCGGTTTTGCCAACGTCGAGGCGGCGCTGGCGATGGCGCTGGCGCTGCGCCACGACTACGGCACCACCAATCAGACCCAGCGCGGCTACTACAGCGAGGTCGGCCTCGGCGCGTCGACGTCGGCGGTGCACAGCCTGGACTTCCTGCCGGTCGGCCCGGTCGCCGAAGCGCAGTTTGAAGTCGCCGACAGCGTGTCCCTGGTGATCGCGCAGTGGAACCAGCCGCTGGGCAACCTGTGCACCTGCGCCGTGGTGCTGACCGATCCTCAAGGCAACCGCTACGGCTCGTCGATCGCGCTGCCGCTGCTGGGCGCGAACATCGCCGCGGTGGGCCGGGGCGTGCCCGGCACCTGGACGGTGTCGGTGCGCGGCATCGGCTCGGTCTCCGGCGTGGCACTCGATCCGCTGCGCGTGACCAACGGCATTGCCGGCCCCGGCACCGCCGACGTCACCGTCACCCAGTTCGAGGCCGGCACGCCGCGCGGGCTCGACGACATTGGCGGCCACCCGCTGGCCGAGCTGATCGCGTTCGCGGTGCAGGAACGCCTGGTCGACGGCCTGCCCGGCGGTTTTGCGCCGGATCAGCTGCTGACCCGCGCGCAGTTCGCCGAGTACCTGATGGCCTGGGGGGTGCGCCAGACGCGCGCCCACGACGGCAGCCTGCGCTTTGCCGACATCCCGGCCGGCGCCACCCACGTGGCCGCTGCCGCCGAAGCGGTCACGCGCGCAGGGCAGCTGATCATGAACCGCTCCGTGGAGTCGGCGCCGCTGCTGCGCCTGAGTGGCAGCCGCTTCGACGCCAGTGCGACGGTGACGCGCGAGCAGGTCGCGTATGCGCTGATCCAGGCGATCGGCCGCCAGGCTCAGGCCGAAGCCCATGAGGGCAGTGCCCTGACGGCGCCCGACGCCGACGGCAATCCGGTGCCGGTGGTCGACGCCGACGCCGCCGATCCGGCGCTGCTGGGTCACCTTCAGGAAGCGCTGACGCTGGGCATCCTCAAGGCCGACATCGTCGACGGTCAGGCCCGCATCGCGCCCAAGCAGGCGGTCACGCGCGGCGCCTACGCCGAGTTCGCGGTACGCACCTTCACCATCGTGCCGTTCCCAAGCTGAGCGCGGAGACGCGGCCACACCTCAAGCCCCGGCGATGCGCCCCTCGCCGGGGCTTTCTTGTGGGCGCGGATCGGCGCCCGGCGCAGGCCGGCGTTCAGCGCGGCCTTTTCCACACCCTATCGAACCTTCACCGCTAAGGCGCCGAGCCGCCCGGCGTCGCGTCCGGCGCCGGCACCGGCCGGTCGAGTTCGCCATCGTGATGGGAGACCGGATCCTCGATCGGCTCGAGGTGCGTCAGCACGCTCACCGGGGCCAGTTCCGCGGCGATGCTCTCCTCGACGCGCTCGACGAAGTCGTGCGCCTCCTGCACGCACCAGCGGCCCGGCACCAGCACGTGAAACGACACGAAGTGCCGCGCGCCGCTGCGACGCGTGCGCACCGCATGGAAGTCGATGCCGTCGGCACGGAAGCGGTCGAGAATCGCCTCCAGCCGCGACCGCTCCGCCGCCGGCCATGCCGCATCCATCAAACCCGCCGCGGACTCGCGCAGCATGTGCCAGCCGGTCCACAGGATGTTGAGCGCGACCGCGAGCGCCAGCAGCGGGTCCAGCACCAGCCAGCCGGTGAAGGCAACCAGTGCCACACCGATGATGACGCCGGCCGAGGTCCATACGTCGGTGAGCAGATGGCGGGCATCGGCCTCGAGTGCCAGTGAGCGGTGGCGGCGCGCCCCGTCAAGGAGCACGCGCGCCACGCCCAGATTGATCAGCGCAGCGATTGCGCACACCGTAAGCCCGACGCCGGTCTGCTGCAGCGGCTGCGGATCGAGCAGCCGTGGCGCTGCGGTCCAGATGATGGACAGCGCGGCGACCGCAATCATCGCGCCCTCGAAGCCACCGGCAAAGTACTCGGCCTTGCCGTGACCGTGCGCATGCTCCTCGTCCGCCGGACGCGCGGCAATGCGCAGCATCCACAGCGCAACGATCGCGGCGCTCAGGTTGACCAGGCTTTCCATCGCGTCTGACAGCAGACCCACTGAGCCGGTCAGCCACCAGGCCAGACTCTTGAGCGCCATCGTCGCCAGCGCCGCTGCGATCGACAGGCGCGCATAGCTCGCTGTCGACCGACCCCTGGATCCTGTGCTGTCGAACATGCGCGCATTCTAAGGCGCACGCCCGACAATCGGCAGACGCTATGGCATCTGCGCGCGGCTGATTTCGGCTTCGACCGTGTCCAGATCCGGAATCAGCGCGACCTGGTTGGCAATGCGCACGCGCGACAGCACCAGATCATCGCGATCACTGCCGTCGAGCCCGGTCGGCCGCAGCGCGGCGCGACTCAATGTCACCAGATGCGGATGCCCGAGCGCGACCACGGCCAGATAGCCGCCCTGGAGATGGCGCCCGAGCGAATGCAGGACCACCACGCGCTCCCGCCGCGGGTCGCCCTGCCCGCTGCCGCCGTTGAGCCGCTCGAAGCGGACCACCGGCACCTTGCGGTTGTTCCAGTCGCAGTCGCCGAGCAGCCAGTCCGGCCCGCCCTCGCGCGGTCGCAGCGCGTCGCGCCCGAGAACTTCGGCGACGGCGGCGTTGGGCAGCAGCAGGGTGTCGTCGTGCACCGAGATCAGCACGGCATGCACTTGGTCCTGGTTCATGCGCGGCGCTCCCGCAGCACGTCGCGCAGCTCGCTGAGCAACTGGTCTTCCTGGTAGGGCTTGATCAGATAGCGATCAGCGCCGATCTTGGCGGCGCGCTCGCGGTGCTTGTCGCCGGAACGGGAGGTGATCATCAGGATGGGCGTGTCGGCAATGGCCGCGGAGTTGCGCACGAAGGTCGCCACCTCGAAACCATCGGCGCGCGGCATCTCGATGTCGAGCAGGATCGCCGCGGGGCGCTCGGTCTGCAGCTGCGCCATCGCATCCAGACCGTCCTTGGCCGTGATCACGGCGAAGCCGTGCTTGGCCAGCAGTCGCTCGGTGACGCGGCGGATCGTGATCGAATCGTCGACCACCATGATCAGCTCGCGCTGCGCCTCCGCCGGCAGCTCGCGCCCGCCATGCTCGAGCGCGACCTGTGTGCGCAGCACACGGCGCGTGCGATCCTGGACCAGCGCGGCGATATCGAGGATCAGCACCACGCGGCCGTCCGCGAGCAGCGTCGCGCCGCTGAGGCCCGCGATCGAGCTGACCTGAGGCCCGACCGCCTTCGACACCACCTGCCGGCTGCCGAGCAGCTGATCCACGATCACGGCGATGCGCCGCTCCTCGCCGCCAAGGCTCTCGGGCATGCGCACCAGAATCGCATGCGCAGTGCGCCCTTCCGCCGGCGCCTCGCGCCGCAGCCCCACCAGATCGGCGAGATGCAGGACGTGATAGTGCTGACCGCCGTACTCGAGCTTCGGCCCAGTCTCTGCCAGCAAGGCGTCGAGCTGCTCGCGCGCAGTCCGCGCAATGCCTTCGACGCTCGACAGCGGCGCCGCGTACAGCTCGTGCCCGACGCCGACCAGCAGCGCCTGCGACAACGCCAGCGTCAGCGGCAGGCGCACCTTGAACCGCGCGCCCTTGCCGGTCTCGGAGGCCAGCTCGAGACTGCCGCCGAGCTGCTTGACCTCGGCGGCGACCACATCCATGCCCACGCCACGGCCGGCGTCGCGGGTCAGCTGGCGGGCCGTCGAGAAGCCGGGCATGAAGATGAACTGCGCGGCCTCGTCGTCGGACACCACGGCCCCCGGGGGCATCAGGCCGCGGCGCACCGCGGTCTCGCGGATCGCGCCCAGGTCCAGACCGCGGCCATCGTCGGCCAGCTCGATGAACAGCTGCGTGCCCTCACGCCACAAGGTGACGGTGAGCTGGCCGGTCGCCGGCTTGCCGGCACTCTCGCGCTGCGCCGGCGGCTCGATGCCATGCACCACCGCGTTGCGCAGCAGATGCTCCAGCGGCGCGGTCATGCGCTCGAGCACGTTGCGGTCAAGTTCGGCCTCGACACCGTCGAAGCTGATGTCGACGCGCTTGCCGTTCTCTGCTGCGGTCTGCTGCACCACGCGCTGCAGACGCGCGACCTGACGCGAGAACGGCACCATCAAGGTGCGCATCAGGCCCTGCTGCACTTCGGTCGTGGTGCGTCCCTGCTGTAGCAGGATCGTCGTTTCCTCGCTGGCAATCTGGTCGATGGCCAGCTGCACCGCCGCCAGGTCGCCGACCGACTCGTTGAGTGCGCGCGACAACTCCTGCATGCGCGTGTAACGGTCCATTTCCAGCGGGTCGAACTCGCCCGCGTAGCGGTCCGATCCTTCGGTCTGGGTCAGGCCGCGCGCCGCGATCTGCGCCTCGGTTTCGATGTCGAGCTGACGCAGCTGATCGCGCACGCGCTGGATCGCCTGCGCCATGTCACCCAGCTGCCCCTGGATCGCGGCATTGTGCTCTTCCAGACGCGAGCGGTAGATCGCGATCTCGCCGGCCTCGTTGAGCATGCGGTCGAGCGCCTCGACCGGCACGCGCGCGGTTTCGCGACGCTGTGCCGCCAGGGCTTCGGCGTCGTCGTCCGGCCGCCAGAACAGCAGCGGATCCCACATCCCGGGCGGCACTGGCGGCGGCGCCTCATCGGCCGCCGGCAGCGTCGGTGCAGCAGCCGCGGCGGGCGGCGCAGCGCTCACCACCGGCACCACCGGTGCCGGGGCCTCGGCAGCGGACTCCGCATCGAGCGCCTCGATGCCCGTCAGCGCGGCATACTCGCCGCGCTCGAGGCGATCGGTCATCTGCCGCAGTTCCGCCACCGCGCCGGCAACCACGCGTAACGCGCCGGCGTCCAGCTCACCGGCGTACTCGAGTCCCTCGATCAGCGACTCCAGCTCGTGGGCGGCATCACCCATCAGCGCGAGTCCCGACATCCGCGCCCCGCCCTTGAAGGTATGCAGCGCACGCAGCATGTTGCGCGCCGGGGCGAAATCCCCGGGAAGCGCCTGCCAGCGCGGCAGCGCCGCTTCGAGCACCTCCATCAGCTCCTCCGCCTCGCCGGCAAAGGTCTGCGCGAGCTCGATGTCGAAGCCCACCGGCAGCAGACCCGGCGCGGGCGCGGCCTGTGGCGCGGGGACGACGGATGCCAGCGGCTCCAGCGGCACGGCCGGCGCGTGTTCCGGTGGCGCGGCCGCCTCGGCCAGCGGCTGCGACAGCTCGGCGAGCAGCGCCAGCGGCTCGGGCATCTGCCCGCGCCGCGCATCGTCAATCGCAAGATGCAGGCCGTCGAGTGCGTTGTGCACGCGGGCGAAGAACTGCGATCCGGGTCGCACGGCGCCGGTGTCGAGCTGATCGAACAGCGATTCGAGCCGGTGCGCAACGTCCCCCAGTGTCTGCAGTCCGGCCACATACGCACTGCCCTTGAAGGTGTGCAGCAGGCGCTTCATGTGGCCCAGCGGCGCCGGCCGTAGCGGATCGCGCTCCAGCTCGGCGGCGCTCTGATCCAGGCCCTCGAGCAGCTCCTCGGCCTCGGACAGAAAGATCTGCCGCAGCTGTGGATCGACTTCGTCGGCCGCATCCGGCGACGCGACGGGCGGCATCTCCAGCACCTCGTCGCTCGCGCCGGCATCAGGCATCGGCGACGCCGGCGCCTCAGCCACCGCGATCGCGCCGCCGGCGTCCGCGGGCGCTGCCGGCGGCGCGAGATCCTGGTCCGGACCGGCGGTCTTGCCGCCGATCAGCGTGGCGTCTGCCCACCCCAGCGCGTCGATCCGC
>JBFHQK010000065.1:0-11038 GCA_041592255.1 Fontimonas sp. | reverse complement strand
CCTCGAGTCCGCGGGGGAAAACATGAAGCACACGAAGTGGATTGCGGCGGCATGGCTTGCGGCCGCTGCGGCGGCTGCTGCACAGGGCGTCCAGGCGGCGGACGCGGGCGGGCTGGAGCCGGGTCTGCGCCTGGCCTGGAGCTTTGGCGCGCCGCAGGCCGAAACCCGGCCAGCGCTGAGTCTGGGGCTGTATCCGAACGATCTGGGCTGGCGGCGGCTGTGGTCGGATCTGGGCGCCGACGAACTGGCGCGGGTCGACAAGCCCGCGGTGCTCGATCTGCACGTCGGTGAAGGGTCCGGCCTGCGCCTGATGGGTGTGCCGCTGAGCGCGCAGGCGCTGGGCCTGAATGCCGACGGCGAAGGTGGGGGCGGGATGCGGTTCATGCGCCCGGCGCTGATCGTGCTCGCCGCCGGTGCCGCGGCGGCGCTGGCCATTGGCGCGGCAGGCGATGCGGCGGAGGACAACAATCCGACTGACAACAACGGCAACGACGGTGGCGACGGCGACGACACCTGCGTTGAGCTGGACCCAGTCATGAACTCCTGCGTCGGCGGCTGAAAGCAGCTGAACTTGTCGCGCGCGGCGGCTAAGCTTGCGCGCCATGACGACCGCACTCACCGGAAAATTCCGCGATTACCTGTTGCTGATGCGGCTCGACCGGCCGATCGGCATCTACCTGCTGCTGTGGCCGACGCTGTGGGCGCTGTGGTTCGCGGCCGGCGGGCTGCCGGATCTGCAGGTGCTGCTGGTGTTCGTCGCCGGCACGGTGCTGATGCGCTCGGCGGGGTGCGCGATCAACGATTTCGCCGACCGCGGCATTGACCCGCAGGTGGCGCGCACGCAGCAGCGGCCGCTCGCCGCCGGCCGTATCGCGCCGGACGAGGCGGTGCGCCTGTTCGTCGCGGTGTCGCTGATTGCCTTTGGGCTGCTGACCTCGCTGAAGAACACGCTGGCGCTGCTGTTGGCGCTGCCGGCGGTGCTGCTCGCCGCCGCCTACCCGTTCATGAAGCGCTTCATCAGCATCCCGCAGGCGGTGCTGGGGCTGGCGTTTTCGTGGGGGATTCCGATGGCCTACGCCGCGGTGCGTCACACGGTGCCGTGGGCCGAGGTGCTGCCGCTGATGCTCGCCAATGTCTGCTGGGTGATCGCCTATGACACCTGGTACGCGATGGTCGACCGCGACGATGATCTGAAGATCGGGGTGAAGTCGTCGGCGATCCTGTTCGGCCGCCACGACCGCCTGGCGATCGCGCTGCTGCAGGGCGGCGCGCTGCTGCTGCTGCTCGGACTCGGCCTCATGAGCGGTCGCGGCGGCTGGTATTTCGTCGGCCTGGTGGTGGCCGCGACGCTGGCGCTGTATCAGCAATGGATCACGCGTGAGCGCGAGCCGGCGGCCTGCTTCCGCGCCTTTGTGCACAACCACTGGTTCGGCCTGGCGATTTTTGCCGGGCTTGCGCTCGACTACGCTGTGGCCTGAGTCGGCGTCGGCGTGCGGCGCGGCAGCGGCCGCGGGAGGACGTGACATGGAGCTGCGTGCGGGAGTGGCGCTGTTGCTGGTGCTGCTGCTGGTGGGCTGCGTGACCCACAGCGGTACCCCCGCGGCGCTGACGCAGCGGGCCAATGCCGACTTTCCATTTGCGGTGGCGCGGGCGTTGAGTTACCGCACAGCGGTCGAGGACGCGCCGCGTGCCGATCTGTACCGTCCGGTCGCCGACGCGCCGCTGCCGGCGGTCGTCCTGCTGCACGGCGGCGGTTGGGTGCGCGGTGAGCGCGAACAAATGGCCGGTATTGCCGAGGCGGCGGCGCGGCATGGGTATGCGGTGCTCAACATCGACTACCGGCTGGCGCCGGCGCATCCCTATCCGGCGGCGCTCGAGGACGTACGCGCGGCGATTGCCTGGCTGCGCACGCAGCCGGACATCGATCCGCAGCGCATTGCGCTGTGGGGCTATTCGGCCGGCGCGCACCTGGCGGCGCTCGCCGGCACGCAGGAGGCCCCGGCAGGGGCGCGCGTGCAGGCGGTGGTTGCCGGTGGCATCCCTGCCGATCTGGTGCACGCGGCGCGCAGCACGCTGGTGCAGAAATTCATGGGCGCGCCGCTGCCGGAAATTCCTGAACGCTATCGCGATGCTTCACCGCTGCATCAGGTGAGCGCCGACGATGCGCCGACCTTTCTCTACCACGGCACCTGGGATTGGGTGGTCTGGCCCGGCTATGCGCGGCAGATGAAGGCCGCACTCGACGCCGCCGGGGTGCCGGCCGAGCTGTACCTGATGCACGGCTTCGGACACTTTGCGGCGTTCATGTTCGACGCCGGCGCGGTACGTGCGGCGCTGGCGTTTCTCGACCGACAGATGCCGCCGCCGCCTCAGCCGGCGGCCATGCGCAGCAGCTGGCCGCAGACCCAGGCGCCATAGGTGCCCAGCGCGTAGCCGAGCACGGCGAGCAGCACGCCGACCGGCGCCAGTGCGGGATGGAAGGCGCTGGCGACCACCGGCGCGCTGGCGGCGCCGCCGATGTTGGCCTGGCTGCCGATCGCCATGTAGAACACCGGCGCCTTGAGCAGGCGCGCAACGGCCCACAGCAGGCCGGCGTGGAATGCGATCCAGGTCAGGCCGACGCCGAACAGCCCCGGATTGCTGAATATCGCGCGCAGGTCCATGTGCATGCCGATGCTGGCCACCAGCACGTAGAGCATCACGCTGCCGATCTTGGACGCGCCGGGGCCTTCGAGGCGGCGCGCGCGCGTGAACGACAGCAGCAGGCCGAAGCTGGTCGCCAGCACGACGATCCAGAAGAAGCTGCTCGACAGACTCAGGCGCTGCGCCCAGGCGCCCTGGGCGTCGAAGAACGCCGCCAGCGGCGCGGCCAGCGCGTGCGCCAGGCCGGTGCAGCCAAAACCGATGGCAAGCATGAACATCAGGTCCTGCAGCTTGGGGATGCGCGCGTGCTCGGCCTCGAAGCGCTCCATGCGCTGGCGCAGGTCGACCAGCGCGGCGGTGTCGGCGCCGCGGCGGGCGTCGATCGCATCGGCGCGGCCGGCCATGTACAGCAGCACCGCCATCCAGAGGTTGGCGACGATGACGTCGACCGCGACCATCATGCCGAACAGGTTGTTGTCGACCGCGAACACCTCCTTCATCGCCGCCTGGTTGGCGCCGCCGCCGATCCAGCTGCCGGCGATCGTGGTCATGCCCCGCCAGACTTCGCCGTCGACGATGTCCGGGTTGATGCCGCGCCACAGCAGCAGCGCCAGCGGCCCGCCGAGGATCACGCCGGCGGTGCCGGTCAGGAACAGGATCAGCGCCTTGGGCCCCAGGCGCAGGATCGCCGGCAGGTCGATCGACAGCGTCAGCAGCACCAGCGTCGCCGGCAGCAGGTAGCGCGACGCGATCGGGTAGAGCTGCGAGTGCTCGCCGTCGATCACGCCCAGCGAGTTGAACAGCGCCGGCAGGAAGTAGCACAGCAGCAGCGCCGGCACATAGGCGTAGAAGCGGCGCCAGAACGGGTGCGGGCTGCTGGCGGTGTAGAACACCGCGCCCAGCAGGACACAGAGCAGGCCCAGCACGACGGCGTCATTGGTGATCAGCGGCGGGTGGTTCACGGCGGCAGATGCGATTGGGAAAGCGGCGCAGCCTCCACGATTGCGCCGCCGCCGGCAAGCCGGGAAACGGCTCAGCGCCCGATCAGGGCGTGCGCGCGACCGCCCAGGCTTCGATGCGCGCGGCGCCGGCGGCGCGGCAGGCCTGTGCCAGCGCCTCGAAGGTCGCGCCGGTGGTCATCACGTCATCGACCAGGGCGATGTGCAGCCCGTCGAGCGGCGCGCGCACGGCAAACGCGCCACGCATGTTGCGGCGCCGCGCGGCGGCCGACTGGCCGATCTGGTCGGCGGTGGCACGGACCCGCGCCAGCGCGTGCGCGTCCACCGGCAGGGCGCGGGCGGCGCCGAGCACGCGCGCGAGTTCCAGCGCCTGGTTGTAGCCGCGACGCATCAGCCGCAGCGGATGCAGCGGCACCGGCAGCAGCAGTTGCGGCAGCGGCGCCGGGCGTTGCGCCAGGCGCTGAGCCATCAGCGTGCCGAGCACCTGGGCCTGGGCGAAATCGGCGTGATACTTGAGCGCGTGCACGTAGCGCTGGATCGGCGTGTCGAGCACGAACGCGGTCCAGGCGGCGTCAAAGTGCGGGGCCCGCTGCAGGCAGGCGCTGCAGGTGCCGGCGGCGGGCAGGGGCCGCGCGCAGCGGTCGCAGGCCGGGACATTCCACGGCAGTTCGGCGGTGCACGGCGCGCACAGCAGGCCGGCGTCGAGGCCGCCGCCGCAGCTGCGGCAATGGGCCGGCAGCACGGTGTCGAGCCAGCGCTGCAGGCGACCGTCAACCATCAGTGGCCGATGATGGTTGACAGCGCGCAGCCGAGCGCGGAAGACTGCGCCCCGCCCGGTTTGGCGGCGCGCGTGCGCTCGCGGCCTCCGGCCGGGCTGCCATGCCGAATGCCGGGGGAGTTCCGATGTCGAGTGTCGATGTACGCCATGACTGGAGCCGCGACGAGGTCGAGGCGCTGTTGGGCCTGCCGTTCAACGATCTGCTGTTCCGCGCGCACGCGCTGCACCGGCAGCACTTTGAGCCCAATCGCGTGCAGCTGTCCACGCTGCTGTCGATCAAGACCGGCGCCTGCCCCGAGGACTGCGCCTACTGCCCGCAGTCGGCGCGCTACGACACCGGGCTGAAGAAGGAGGCGCTGCTGGAAATCGCCGCGGTGGTCGAGGCCGCGCGTGAGGCCAAGGCCAACGGCGCGACGCGCTTCTGCATGGGCGCGGCCTGGCGCTCGCCCAAGGACCGGGATCTGGACAAAGTCGAGGCGATGGTCCGCGAGGTCAAGAACCTGGGGCTGGAAACCTGCGTGACCCTGGGCATGCTCAAGCCGGAGCAGGCCGGGCGTCTGGCCAACGCCGGACTCGACTACTACAACCACAATCTCGACACCTCGCCGGAGTTCTACGGCCAGATCATCACCACGCGCAGCTATGAAGATCGCCTGAACACGCTGGCCAACGTGCGGGACGCCGGCATCAAGGTCTGCTGCGGCGGCATCGTCGGCATGGGCGAGGGTCCGGCCGATCGCGCCGAGCTGCTGCGCCAGCTCGCGATCATGAACCCGCATCCGGACAGCGTGCCGATCAACAATCTGGTGCAGGTCGAGAACACGCCGCTGCACGGCACCGCGGCGCTCGACCCGATCGAATTCGTGCGCACGATCGCGGTGGCGCGCATCCTGATGCCGGCCGCCCACGTGCGTCTGTCCGCCGGCCGCACCAGCATGTCCGACGAACTGCAGGCGCTGTGCTTCTTCGCCGGCGCCAACTCGATCTTCTACGGCGATCGTCTGCTGACGACCGAAAACCCGCAGAACGCGAAGGATCGCGCGCTGCTGGCGCGTCTGGGCATTGCGCCCGAAGGCGACGGCGCCGGCGCGGACGGTCCGCTGCCGGCCGCCGGAGCGGGCTGCGCGGCGCAGCAGTGCGGCTGTGCCGGCTGAGGCGCCGCCGCGCCCGCTGCCGCTGCGCCTGAGGCAGCAGCTCGAGCAGATCCGCGCCGCCGACCTGTACCGCGTGCGCCGCGTCATCGACGGTGCGCATGGCGCGCAGATCCGCGTCGAGGGTCGCAGCTGCGTCAATTTCTGCAGCAACGATTACCTCGGCCTGGCCGGCGATGCGCGCGTCGCCGCGGCGGCGCAGCGCGCCCTGGACGACTGCGGCACCGGCAGCGGCGCCTCGGCGCTGGTGTCGGGCTACAACCGCGAGCACCGCGCGCTCGAAGACGAGCTGTCCGCGTTTGTGCAGCGCCCGCGCGCGCTGCTGTTCTCGACCGGCTGGGCGGCCAATCTGGGCGTGCTGCGCGCGCTGCTGAATAAAGACGATGTACTGATCGCCGATGAACTCAACCATGCGTCACTGATTGACGGCGGCCGGCTGTGCGGCGCGCGCTATCTGCGCGTCGCCCATGCGGACCTCGCCGGCTTTGCCGCCGCGCTGGGTGACGCCGGCAGTGCCTCACCCGAGGCGCTGAAGCTGGTGGCCACCGACGCGGTGTTCAGCATGGACGGCGATCTGGCGCCGCTGGCGGCGCTCTCGGCGCTGTGCGCGGATCAGGGCGCGGCGCTGATGGTCGACGACGCCCACGGCTTTGGCGTGCTGGGAGCGCACGGCCGCGGCGCGATCGAACCGCTGGCCACGCCGCCCGACATCCACGTCGCCACGCTGGGCAAGTCGCTGGGCTGCGCCGGGGCCTTCGTCGCCGGGGACGACGATCTGATTGAGTACCTGATCCAGCGTGCGCGCAGCTGGGTGTTCTCGACCGCGCCGCCGCCGGCGATCGCCGCCGCCGCGCGTGCGGCGCTGGGTATCGTCGCCGGCGATGAAGGCCGGCAGCGGCGGGCGCGGCTGTTCGCCCACATCGCCCGTTTCCGCGCCGGCTGCGCCCAGCTCGGCATTGCGCTGGAGCCGTCGGCGACGCCGATTCAGCCGCTGATCATCGGCGCCGAAGCGCCGACGCTGGCGCTGTCGCGGCGGCTGTTCGATGCGGGCTTCTGGGTGGCCGCGATCCGGCCGCCGACGGTGCCGCGCGGCACCTCGCGCCTGCGCATCACGCTGTCGGCCGCGCATAGCGAGGTGCAGATCGACCGGCTGGTCGAGGCGCTGGGCGCGGCGCGGGTTTGCGCATGAACACGCTGTTCGTCACCGGCACCGACACCGGCGTCGGCAAGACCCGGGTCGCCACCGCGCTGCTGCGGCGCGCGCGGCTGCGCGGGTTGCACGCCTGTGGTTTCAAGCCGGTGGCGTCGGGCTGCGAGGCCACGGCCGAGGGGCTGCGCAATGACGATGCGCTGGCCCTGCTGGCGGAGTCGGCGCCGGGGCTCAGCTACGCCGACATCAATCCGGTGGCGCTGGCGCCGGCGATCGCGCCGCATCTGGCGGCGGCGCAGGCGGGGATCGTCATCGATCCGCTGCGGCTGGCGCAGGCGCACGCGCGCCTGGCTGCGGCGCATGAGCGGGTGGTGGTCGAAGGCGCCGGCGGCTGGCGCGTGCCGCTGAACGCCGATACCGGCTTCGATGACTGGGTGGCCGCACAGCGCTGGCCGGTGGTCCTGGTCGTCGGGCTGCGCCTGGGCTGCATCAACCATGCGCTGCTGTCGGCCGAGTCGATCCGGCGGCGCACCACGCTCGCCGGCTGGGTCGCCAACGTGCTGCCGCCGGAGCAGCCCCACTGGCGCGACAACGTCGCGACGCTGCGCGACCGGCTCGGGGTGCCGCTGTGGGGCATCGTGCCGCTGGATGCCGACGCCGATACGGCGGCGCAGGCGCTGGCCGCGGCGCCGTGGTGAGCGGGCGGCGCTACCGCCCCCAGAGCTGATCGAGGCGCCGGTCGCGGCCGCAGCCGCGGCGGTAATAGTGGTAACGCAGCGGATTGCGCCTGGCGGAGTCCTGGTGATACGGCTCCGCCGGCCAGAAGCGCTGCGCCGCGACGATTTCCGTCACCACCGGCGGCCGCGTGGGGTACTGCTGCATCAGCGCCGCCCGGCTGCGCTCGGCGGCCGTGCGCTGGGCCTCATCGTGAACGAAGATCGCGCTCCGGTACTGGCTGCCGCGATCGCAGAACTGCGCATCGGCGGTGTACGGATCAATGCTGTGCCAGAACACCGCCAGCAGGCGCTCGTAGCTGATGCGGTCGGGATCGAAGCGGATCTCGACGGCTTCGGCGTGGCCGGTGCCGCCGGCCGAGACTGCGGCGTAGCTGGGCGCGTCGACGTGTCCGCCGGTATAGCCCGAGACCGCGGCGTGCACGCCGTCGAGCTTTTCGAAATCGGCCTCGGTGCACCAGAAGCAGCCGCCGGCGAAGGTCGCCACGGCCTCCGCGGCCCGCGCCGCCGGGGTCGCCGCGAGCGCGGCGGCGAGCCAGATCGCGCCGACGCTTCTCATGCGCGCAGTTCCGGCAGCGCCTCGCCGTCGGCGATGAAGCGCAGCGCCAGGCCGTTATTGCAGTAGCGCTGGCCGGTCGGCGGCGGCCCGTCGTCGAACACATGCCCCTGATGACCGCCGCACCGGCGGCAGTGGTACTCGGTGCGCGGGATCAGCAGGCGGTAGTCGCGGCGGGTGGCGATGGCCTGTGCCAGCGGCGCGTAGAAGCTCGGCCATCCGGTGCCACTGTCGAATTTCGTCGCCGAAGCGAACAGCGGCTGATAGCAGGCCGCACACAGATAGGTGCCCGCGCGTCGCTCGGCGTTGAGTGCGCTTGAAAACGGCCGCTCGGTGTCGTGCTCGAACAGCACCCGGTAGGCGGCGGGCGACAGGCGCGCGCGCCAGTGTTCCGCCGGCTGGCCCAGCGTGCCCAGCCCGGAGTCAGCGGCGCGCGCCGGCCACGAGCCCGGCAGCAGCGCGGCGGCCAGGCCCAGGGACAGGGATTGCAGCAGCGATCGTCGGCGCATTGGCCCGCATCCTCCGCTCCGGAACCGCCGGAGCTGTCTGCCTTTTTGACGCCCCGCCGCGCGGCAAGTTCGCCCACGGCGCGGCCAATGCGTTGACCTGGGTCATCGACCTGCGCGATTTTCTTCCTCCGACCTATGCACTACAATCATCCTGCTGAATCCCCCCCTGCTTGCGAGCCTGTCGAGACGCGTCTCGAGATCGGCCCCAACGCCGCGCTGAGCGTGCGTCAGGCCTGGCTGTTCTTGGGGGTGGTGGCGGTGATGGGGATGGGTGTGTCGGCGGGGTTCGCGCTGCTCGGCTTCTGGCTCGTGCTGCCGTTCGCCGGCATGGAACTGGGCGCGCTCGGGGCGGCGTTGTATGTCTCGATGCGCCGCAACCGCTATCGCGAGGTGCTGGTGTTCGGGTCGCGGCAGCTGCGGGTGGAGTTCGGAGAACTCGGCCGCGGCGCGATCCGGGTGATCGACCTGCCGCGCGCGGCGACCCGCGTGCTGGTCGAGCGCGGCGCGAACCCTCACGCGCCGACGGGGTTGTGGCTGAGCTGTGCCGGGCGGCGGGTGCGCATCGGGGCCTGTCTGACCGATGTGGAGCGCGACCGGCTGGCAGCGCGCATCAAACAGTTGCTGACGCCTGCCTGGGCCGATGCACGGGCAGGAACGGGCGCAGGGCCCGCGGACAAGTTGCCTTTGGGAGAGTGATGATGTCGATGAAGGGATGGCTGGCGCGTCTGGCCGCGGGCACCGGAATGGCGCTGGCCGCCGTTGCGGCGCAGGCGTACACCGAAACCAGCGGCGGCTACAACGTGCCGACCGGCGTGACCGAGATCAGCCGCGAGGTGTTCGGCCTGCACATGGCGATCTTCTGGGTCTGCGTGGTCATTGGCATCGTCGTCTTCGGCGCGATGATCTACTCGATCATCTTCCATCGCCGCTCCAACCACCCCAAGCCGGCGGACTTCCACGAGTCGACCACCGTCGAGATCATCTGGACGGCGATCCCGTTCGTGATCCTGATCGCGATTGCGGTGCCTGCGGCAGCGACGCTGATCCGCATGGAGGACACGCGCAACGCCGACATGAGCATCAAGGTCACCGGCTACCAGTGGAAGTGGCACTACGACTATCTGGGCGAGGACGTGCGCTTCTTCTCGACGCTGAGCGAAGCGTCGAACGTGGCGCGCCAGCTCGACTCGGGCGTCGACGTCAAGTCGGTCCCGAACTACCTGGTCGACGTCGACAACCCCGTGGTCGTGCCGGTCGGCAAGAAAGTGCGCTTCCTGGTCACGTCCAACGACGTCATCCACGCCTGGTGGGTGCCGGAGATCGCGATCAAGAAGGATGCGATTCC
Organism: Fontimonas sp.; assembly: GCA_041592255.1. Lineage (GTDB taxonomy): Bacteria > Pseudomonadota > Gammaproteobacteria > Nevskiales > Nevskiaceae > Solimonas. The sequence continues at coordinate 1,213 of JBFHQK010000065.1, read as the reverse complement.
CGGATACGTCAACGAAGTCTGGACTAAGATCGACCAGCCGGGCACCTACCGCGGCGTCTGCGCCGAGCTGTGCGGCCGCGACCATGGCTACATGCCGATCGTCGTCAAGGCGCTACCGGAGGCCGAATTCAACGCCTGGCTCGCGCAGCAGAAGGGCATCGACGTCGCGGCCGCCCCGGCGTCGACCCTGACCGACGCCCAGCCGGCGCCGGCGCCGGCCGAACCGGCGGTGCAGCAGGTCGCGGCGGCCGCCCCGGCCCAGCTGTCGAAGGCGGAACTGCTCACCAAGGGTGAAACCGTCTACAAGGCGAACTGCATGGCCTGCCACCAGAGCACCGGTGCCGGCCTGCCGCCGAACTTCCCGTCGCTGATCGGCAGCGCCGTGGTCAGCGGCCCGGCCGACGCCCAGATCGCGCAGGTGCTCAAGGGCAAGAACCTGATGCCGCCGTTCGCGCAGCTGTCGGACACCGACCTCGCTGCCGTCGTCACCTACACCCGCAATTCCTGGGGCAACAGCGCGGGCATCGCGCAGCCGGCCCAGGTCGCCGCCCAGCGCTAAGAGCAGGATCACGGAGTTTTAGCCCATGGCTCATCACGATACTCACGCCGAGCACGTCCACGGTCACGATGACCACGCGCACCACGGTCCCGAGAAGGGGATCATGCGCTGGATCAAGACGACCAATCACAAGGATCTCGGCACGCTGTACCTGTTCTTCGCGTTCACGATGTTCTTCATCGGCGGCCTGATGTCGCTGGTGATCCGCGCCGAGCTGTTCGTGCCGGGGCTGCAGTTCGTCGATCCTGAGTTCTTCAATCAGATGACGACGATGCACGCGCTGGTGATGATCTTCGGCGGCGTCATGCCGGCCTTCGTCGGCCTGGCGAACTGGATGGTGCCGATGATGATCGGCTGCTCCGATCTGGCGCTGCCGCGCGTCAACAACTGGGGCTTCTGGATCCTGCCGTTCGCGTTCGCGATGCTGCTGTCGACGCTGTTCATGGACGGCGGTGCGCCGGCCGGCGGCTGGACCATGTATCCGCCGCTGGTGCTGCAGACCGGCAACGCGTTCCCGTTCCTGATCTTCGCCGTGCACCTGATGGGTATCTCGTCGATCACCGGCGCGATCAACGTCGTCGTCACGATCCTGAACATGCGCGCGCCGGGCATGACCCTGCTGAAGATGCCGCTGTTCGTCTGGACCTGGCTGAT
>JBFHQK010000064.1:0-11067 GCA_041592255.1 Fontimonas sp. | reverse complement strand
GCCGTGCACGCGGTCTGGCACTGTGCATCGGCGCCTCGATCGACTTCCTCACCGGCGCCGAGCGACGCGCGCCGCGGTGGATGCAGCAGCTCGGACTCGAATGGGTGTTCCGGCTGCTCCATGCCCCCGGGCGTATGGCGCGGCGCTACCTCGTGCGCGGCCCGCGAGTGTTCGGGCTGCTGGCCCGCACTGAAGTGCTCCTGCGCACGCCGGCCATCCGCCGCGCGTGATCACGCGCACGCAGCCCCCACCATCGGAGCCGCATCATGCGACCGCGTACTGAATCCGAGCCGCAGTCGTCCCTAAGGTTGAGTCCCCCCCAGCCACACCAGGAGCTCAGCCATGAAACTCTTAGCCACAGCTGCCGCAGTGCTGTCGCTGTCCTTTGCCGGCCACGCAGTGGCGGCCAGCGCCCCGGTTCCGCTCACCGAGTCGCAGTTGGATGCGGTCGTCGCCGGCACCGGCAACAACGATGGACACCACGGACGCCGCGATCGCCGTTGCGGCTGCGGTGGTGGCGGCATCAGCTTCCTCAACGGCAGCATGAACGGCAATTACATCCTCAGCGGCAACCAGGTCAACGTCCTCAGCGGCAACAACCTGGCGGTCGGCGTGGGCATTCTCGGCGTCGGTGCCAATGCCTCCTATGGCAAAGGCGGCCACGGCCACCACGGCGGCTATTAAGTCCGGCACCGAGTGGCCCTGGGCAAGCCGGCTGCTTCGGGACCATGACTGCCACACGTGACCTTCGCCTGCCGGGCGATCACCCTTCGCCCGGCAGGCGATTCTTTTTGCTGCGTCGGCAGGCGGCCGGCACACGGCGCACACCGCGCCACGCTGCGCGCATGCTGAGCCTGGCGCTCGTCCTCGCCACCGGCTCCGTCGCCGCCGAACCGAAGGCGTCGGCGGTGCGCTCGCTGCTGGAGATGCGGCACGAGAACGTCGTCATCCAGCAGTGGGACACGAGCTGCGGCGCGGCGGCCGTGGCGACCCTGCTCACCTATCAGCTCAAGGCGCCGACCTCCGAGCGACAGGCCGCGCTGGGCATGCTCCGGCGCACCGATCCGCTGCGGGTGCGATATCGCGGCGGCTTTTCGCTGCTCGACATGAAGCGCTACGCGCAGCAGCGCGGCTTCGAGGCCAGCGGCTATGCCGAGCTCACGCTCGACCATCTGATCGCGATGGCGCCGCTGATCGTCCCGGTCAGGCTCGAAGGCTATGACCATTTCGTGGTGTTCCGCGGCGTCGAGGCCGGCGCCGCGGTGCTCGCCGATCCGGCGTTCGGCAATCGCACGGTTCCACTCACCCGCTTCGAGCGGGCCTGGAGTGGCCGGCTCGGCTTCATGATCCAGCCCGCACGGTCGGGTTCGTGGCCCAATCGCATGCCGCCGCAGCCCGCCGATGCGCTGGCGGTCACCGACCAGGCCGTGCGCGCAAGCCTGCCGTCAGCCCGACCGCCGGCACTGGCACGGCTGCGCGTGCTCGACCTGTCGCGTGTCGCCGACATCGGCGCCCGTATCGGCGCGCGCGCGCAAGCGGTGCCGCTGGCGCCAGCGGGCACGCCGCAGGCGGCGGCAGCAACGATCACCCGCGGCACACCGGTGGGCTCGGTGTCTGCCGACGTCTCGCTGCCGCGACCCGCGGGGCCGCTGCCGCTTGAGCGTCTGAGACCCCGCGCACACCGCTGAACGCAGAACGACGTCCCCGTCGCCTGCAGCGACGCCAGGACCGGCACCCGGGAGTGAGCAACGATGATGCGATCAGACATGGCAGTGCAGCGGATTGTCTGTGCCGGGCTGATCGGCACCCTGGGCCTCGCGACCGCCACGGCCAGTGAGCACCACCCGCCTTCAGCCGGCGATCCGCCCGTGTCCGAGCTGTCGCCACGGCTGACGCCACCGGTATCGCCCGCGCCAGCGGCGACGCCGGCGGGCGCGGTGTATCCGGAGGTGATCCCGGTGGAGGGCCTCAGAGCGGAGGCCGCGGATGAGGCGATGGACGAAGCGCTACTCGAGCGGGCGCTCGAACGCTCGCTTGTGCTCAGCGGCGGTTTGCTGCTGCCACGCGGGCAGTACGAGATCGAGCCGGGTCTTGCCTATGACTATCACCGCCGCTCCGGGCTGACGATCGTGCCCGAGGGCATTGCCACCCGCGACCTGCGCCGCGAGACCTATACCGCCAGCCTCAGCCTCAGGGCCGCGCTGCCCTGGACCTCGCAGATGGAGCTGAGCGTTCCGTTCGGCTACCAGGACGTCGAGGACATCACCGCCGGCGTCAGCACCCGCGCCGACGGATCGGGCATCGGCGACGTGGAGTTCGTGCTGTCCACGGAATTCTTCGGCCGGCGCGGCGCGCCCGGACTGATCGGCAGCCTGTCTTATCAATGGTCGACCGGACAGTCCGAACTCGACTCGGGCGCGGACTCCGCGGCGCCGCCCCTGTCGCTGGGCGCGGGTTACGACGCGCTGAGCGCCGGCCTGACGGCGGTCCAGCGCACCGACCCCCTGGTGTTCGTCGGCTCGCTGTCGCGCACGTTCAACCGATCGACCCGCGCCTCCGGCGCCAGCATCGATCCGGATGACACCGACAGCGGCAGCATCCGCGCGATCCTCGCGGCCAGCCCCGGCGTCTCATTGCGCGCCGGCTTCTCGCTGTCGCGCTCCGGCGACACCACCGTCGACGGGCAGAGCGCCGCCGGCTCGCGGCAGTCGATCGGCATCCTTGAACTCGGCGGCTCGATGGTGCTGACGCCGCGCGTTCTGCTCGATGTGTCGATCGGCGCCGGCCTGACCGAGGAGTCGCCGGATTTCGTGCTGGGCATTGCCCTGCCGATCCGTTCGGCGCTGCCATCGGCCGCCAATCGCAGGCTTGCCGCCGCGCAGCGCGAGTAGACGCGCCCGGACGGCGGCCCCGGCTCAGCGCGCCGCGATTGCCGCGGCCCAGTGCGGCTGCAGGCGACCGCGCGCGTCAAAGCGATAGCGGTGCTCGTCCCAGCCCTGTCCGAACAGGATCAGCGCGTCGTCGTAGTAATTGGTTGCCGCGCCAGCCCGGCCGCGCCGCTGCGCCTCGGCCACACGCGCACGCTGCGCAGCCAGCAGGCGGGTTTCCCCCAGGGCATCGAGAAACGGCAGCACCGCGCCGGCAAATCCGCTGGGCGAATACTCCGCACGCAACACGGCACCGGTGCGCGCATCCACCTGCTCGGGCGGTGCGCCGTGGACGTCTATCAGCTGCGCAAACGGCTTGAGCAGCCGCAGCAGCAGCGCACTGTCGGCGGGCGTCATCCCGGCCCACAGGTAGACGCGGATCGCGTCGTAGCTGCCGACCGGCCCGCGCTCGCTGTCGGGCCTGACCCGCCCACGCGCATCGACGATGGACATGTCCGGGGCCACGCCGGCGGCGAACAGCTGAGGCGCCAGCGCCAGATAACTCTCCCTCAGCGCCCGCCACGGTCCATCGGGATCGACTTCGGCCAGGTAGATCAACTGGAATCCCGGCAGGTAGCTCGGGTTGATGCGCAGACGCCCGCCATCCAGCACGAAGCCATAAGGCCCCGGCAGCAGCTGGTGCTCAGCCTTGCCATGGCGGACCACTTCCAGTTGCCGCACCTGCTCCAGCAGCTCGCGCCCGATCGTGCTGTACGCCGGCTCCTGCCACAGGCGCCCGGCTTCGAGCAGCGTATAGGCGAGCCAGAGATCGGCATCGGCGGCAGCGTTGGGATCCTTCACCCCCCAGCTGCCATCGGCGCGCCGCCCCCAGTGCCAGGCAGGCAGGCGCGGACCCAGTCGCCCGCCGGCCAGCTCCCGCGAGGTCCACTTCAGCATCGTGTCGAAGCGCGCCCGGTCATTGGCGACCAGCGCGAAAAACAGGCCGTAAGACTGTCCTTCCGAGGTGCTCTTGGCCTCGAACGTGAGGTCGACCACCCGGCCGTCGGCCTGCACGAAGCGGTCGGCGAAGCGCTGCCACGCCGGCCACTCCGCCGCGGCCATGGCGTCTGCCGCCATGGTCGACGCGGCGACCAGCACCATCGCCCTGATCCAGCGCATCTTGCTCTCCGCGGTTCACGCCATCCCGAACGGCGATGCTCCCCGGCGCGCATCAGGCGGTCTGTACGTTCGCCCACCGCACATAAAAAAAGGGCCGGGAAGACCCGGCCCAAGATCGGAGCATGTTGGGTAGGCCCGCAGGGATTCTGCGGGCGCCCAATCACCCCGCCCTCACTTCACTCGAAACGCCTTTGGCGTCCACACCGCGTGCTTGGGATTGAACAGCGCGATCTGGCCGGTCTTGGCGCCCGCAGGAATCGTCACACGCACCGTGGTATCGCTGATCACCTTGAACGTGGCCTCGCTGGAGCCGATCGAAGCGCGGGTCAGACCGGTGAAGCCCCTACCGGTGATCGTGACCACCGTACCCGCCGAACCGGAGCCCGGCGTGAAGCTCTGGATATACGGCTGCGGATAGCTGACCGGTGCCGGCTGCGGCGCCGGTTCCGGCTGCGGCGCCGGCTGCGCCGTGCCCGCCGTCACCGTGTAACCGTTGCCCGACCAGGCCGCGCGCTGCGGATTGAACAGCGCGATCTGTCCCGACGACGCCCCGGTGGGCACCGTCAGCCGGACCTGCGCGTCGCTGAGCACCTGGAAGCTGGCCTGCGTACCGCCCACCGTGACCTTGTTCAGGCCGGTGAAGCCATTGCCGCTGACCGTGACCACCGTGCCCACCGGACCCGAGGCCGGCGAGAACCCGGCGATGTACGGCTGGGCGTAGCTCGGGCTGGGCGACGGCGTCGGCTCGGGCTGCGGCGCCGGTGCGGGCGCGGGCGCGGGTGCCGGCTCGGGCTGCGGCTGCGGTTCCGGCGTCGGTTCCGGCGTCGGTTCCGGCGTCGGTGCCGGAGTGGGTGCCGGGGTCGGCTCGGGCTGTGAGGCCGGCGGCGGCGTGGTCGACGTCGAGCCATCGGTGCCCCAGAGCCGGCGCAGCATCACCATCTTCTCCTCGCGCACATTGAGGTTGTCGTCGAGGATGCCGCCGGTGTCGTGGCTGTTGGGCGTGTAGCACCAGTAGAAGCTGTCACGCATGCCCTTGCTGATCATGTAGTCGACCAGAGCGTTCTGCCAGGTCGCATCCTTCGGATGACCCTGGCCGTACTTGCCGCCCCACTCGCCCGGAATCACCGGGTGCGTCGGATAGAACTGGCCGAACAGCGTCTCCCAGTCCGCCGCCAGGTTGGCGGGGAAGTTCGCGGCGTTGAAGGTCGGCTTGACGCTGACGTCCGGCCCGTAGGTATGCGGGCTGAGCACCAGCTTGTCGTTGGGGATGTTCAGCGGCTGATAACGCTGCGGCTGGAAGTCTTCACCCCAGTTCATCGGGATGTTGCTGTTCTCGACGCCGTCGAAATTGCCGTTGATGCCTTCGACGAAGATCATCAGGTTCGGGTTGACCGCCAGGATCTCCGCCGCGGCACGCTCCGCCGCACGCTTCCAGTAGTACTTCGGATCGGTGACGTTGCGGTCGCCCACGCTCCAGCGCACGATGCCGTTGGGCTCGTTGTAGATGTCGAGCGCGAAGAAGTACGGCAGGTGCGCGTAGCGCTGCGCCAGCAGCTTGAGATCACGCACCCAGTGGTCTTCCGTGTACGGCTGGTTGTTGTAGATCAGGCTTGCGTCAGACGCGCTGTTGGTGAACCAGGTGCCATACAGCCGATCGTTGGTGATGCTGTGCATGTCGATCATGATGTACATGCCCTGGCGGTTGGCCTCGGCCATCCACATGTCCAGCACTTCCAGCGAACGCTTGCCCACCAGGTCGCTGTTCTTGCCGCGGTCGATCCAGCTCAGCTGGTCCACCGGCGTGGTCACGTACAGCGTGTCCGGCGTCACCGGAACGCGGATCGCGTTGAAACCCAGACTCTTGATCTGCGCGATCTGCTCCTTCCAGCCCATCGTCCACAGGTACTGCGGCACCAGCACGTCGGCGTTGAAGCCGTAGTGGTTGACGCCGCGGATCGGGACGTGCTTTCCGGCAGCGTCGTAAATCTTGCCGTCGCGGGCGTAGTAACCGGCCGCTGCCGCCGGCAGCGCAGCCGCGGTGCAGCCCGTCGCCACCACCAGTGCGGCCAGTGTCCGCAGGATGCCTCTCTTGTTCATGAAAACCTCTTGCCAATTCGAAGGGGGGTGTCGCGTGCGTTGGCGGCTCGTGGTGGCCCTGATGCCCGCGGCGCGCACACCCTCGCCAACGGCGCTGCGTCTGTGCGCGCCAACGCGGTAAGAGGTAGTAAGTTTTTACCCGAGCGGTGTGTGCAAGTCTTTTACGGCCGCTGATCGGCGGCCAGACGCCGCCGGTCTATGTGCGACGTCAGACACAGCGCAGCCCTGCCGAAGCATCCACTGGTGTGGTGGCCCGCCCGTCACGGCAGGCCGCTGCCACCGGGCGCTGCTGGCGCCCCGCCGCGTGTCTGGTGAGTGCACCATAATCGCGGCTCGCGCCGAGCCGGTATCGGTGGCGCGGGGCCGGCAGTCCGGCCATCAGGACCGCGGAGGATTTCGTGACAACCCACGTGCAGGGCACGCGCATGTTCAAAGCGCTGTTCGAAGCGAGCCCGCACGCCTATCTGGTGCTGGCGACCGACGCCGCGTTCACGGTCGTCGCGGTCAATCCGCGCTACCTTGCCGCCACCGCCAGCCGCCGCGAAGCCCTGCTCGGCCGGTCGGTGTTCGAGTGCGCGCCCGCCGCCGATTCAGCGCAGCCGCAGCGCGACGCGTTGCGCGCCTCGCTGGAGCGCGTCCTGCGCCTGCACCGGCCCGATACGCTCGACGCCGCTACGGGCAGCGGCGACCGCCGGCGGCGCGTACATACCCCGGTGATCGGCGCCGACGGCCGCGTGCACTTCATCCTGCAGCATCTCGAGGCGCGTCCGCGCGCAGCCGCACGCCGCGACGACGCACGCCAACGCCAGCTCCTCGCCGCGCTGATCGACAACTCGTCCGACTTCATCGGCCTGGCCGCGCCCGACGGCACGCCCGTCTACCTCAACCCGGCCGGCCGGCGCATGGTCGGCCTGCCGCTCGACCGGCCGATCCAGGACACCCGGATCATCGACTACTACCCCGACAGCGAACATCGCTTCGTGTCTGACGTGATCCTCAAGTCGATGCATGAACACGGCCAGTGGAAAGGGGAAACCTTCTTCCGCCACTGGCAGACCGACGCCGCGATTCCCGTCTCTGACGAGCACTTCAAGATCCACGACGCCGCCAGCGGCGAGCTGCTCGGCCTGGGCACGATCACCCGCGACATCACCGAACTGCGCCGCGCGCAGGAGGCCGCCGAGGCGGCAAACCGCCAGCTGCGGCAGGCCAATGCCGAGATCACCCGCCTCTACGAGCAGACGCGCGACCTGGAGCGCGCCAAGAGCGCGTTCTTCGCCAATGTGTCGCATGAGCTGCGCACGCCGCTGACCCTGATCCTGGGTCCGCTCGGCGACCTGCTCGGAGCCGGCGGCCTGTCAGCGCCGCAGCGCAGCGCCGTGGAACTGGCGCGGCGCAATGCGCAGCGACTGCTCAAGCACGTCAACGCGCTGCTCGACTTCAGCCGCATCGAAGCCCGCAGTGCGCCGCCGCAGCGGCAGCCGACCGACCTCGCCGTGTTCACCACCGATCTGGCGAGCCAGTTCCGCGCGGCCTGCGACCGCGCGGGCCTGACCCTGATCGTTGACTGCCCGCCGCTGCCGCAGCCGGTGGCCATCGACCGCGGCATGTGGGAGCAGGTGGTGCTCAACCTGCTGTCGAACGCGTTCAAGTTCACGCTCGAAGGCCGCATCGAGGTGCGCCTGCGCGCCGTCGGCGAGCAGGTCGAGCTGAGCGTGCGCGACACCGGCAGCGGCATCCCGGCAGACGAATTGCCGAAGGTGTTCGAGCGCTTTCATCGCGTCCCCACCCCCCACGCCCGCAGCCAGGAAGGCAGCGGCATCGGGCTGGCGCTGGTTCGCGACCTGGTGCGCCTGCACGACGGCGAGATCCAGGCCACCAGCACCGAGCATCGCGGCAGCTGCTTCACCGTCCGCATCCCGCTGGGTGAGCCGCCGGCCGCCGCAACCCCGGCAGCACCGGTAGCGCTTCAGCACGCGCACGCCTACGTCGACGAAGCGCTGCACTGGCTGCCCGATGCAGACAGCGCACCGGCGCCGCTGGCCGCAGCCGATGCGAACGCCCGCGTGTTCGTCGCCGACGACAACGCCGACATGCGCGACTACCTGGTGCGCCTGCTGACGCAGGCCGGCTTCGCGGTGCGCGCGTTCGCCAATGGCGACGCTGCGCTGGCGGCCTGCCGCAGCAGCCCGCCCGACCTGCTGCTCAGCGACGTGATGATGCCGGGCCTGGATGGGTTTTCGCTGCTCAAGGCGCTGCGCAATAACGAAACCACCGCGACCCTGCCGATCATCCTGCTCTCGGCGCGCGCCGGCGGAGAGGCGATGGTCGAAGGGCTTGCCGCAGGCGCAGATGACTATCTGGTCAAGCCGTTCGAAGCCCGCGAACTGCTGGCACGCGTCAACGCCGCGCTGCGCCTGGCACAGCTGCGCCGCGAACACGCCGACGCACAGCAGGCGCTGAGTCACAGACTGGAGATCGAACGCGCGCGGCTCAATGACGCGCAGGCGGTCGCGCACGTCGGCAGCTGGGAGCTGGATCTGCGCAGCAACGAACTGTGGTGGTCCGACGAGGCCTATCACATCTTCGATATCGAGCAGACCGCGTTTGGCGCGACTTACGACGCGTTTCTCGGCCGCGTGCATCCCGACGACCGCGACGCGGTCAACCGCGCGTACCGGGAGTCCATCGCCACGCGCCAGCCCTACTCGATCGAACACCGCATGTGCCGGCGGGACGGCAGCATCCGCTGGGTACAGGAACGCTGCCGCACGTTCTATGCGGACAGCGGCGAACCGCTGCGGTCGATCGGCACCGTGCAGGACATCACCGAGCGCAGGCAGGCCGAGGAGCTGATGCGCCAGGCGGCAACCGTGTTCTCCGCGACCACGGAGGGCATCATCGTCACCGACCCGCAGGCGCGCATTTCCTCGGTGAATCCGGCCTTCACCCGCATCACCGGCTACGCCCGCGACGAAGTGATCGGTCGCAATCCGAGCCTGCTGGCTTCGGATCGTCACACACGCGATTTCTTCCAGCGGATGTGGCAGGAACTCGCCAGCGCCGGCCACTGGCAGGGCGAGCTCTGGAACCGGCGCAAGAATGGCGAGATGTATCCGATCTGGGAAAACATCAGCGAAGTGCGCGATGACAGTGGCCGCCTGACCCACTACGTCGCGATTTTCACCGACATCAGCGAAAGCAAGGCCGCCGAGGAGCGGCTGGCGCACCTGGCCCATCACGACGCGCTGACCGACCTGCCCAACCGCGTGCTGTTCACCGCCAACCTCGACAAGGCGCTCGATCGCGCCCGCCGTCACGGCCGGCATGTGGGGCTGTTCCTGCTCGACCTCGACCGGTTCAAGCTGATCAACGACACGCTCGGCCATGCCGCGGGCGACGACTTGCTGTGCGAGGTCGCGCAGCGTCTGCGGCACTGCGCGCGCGCCGAAGACACCGTCGCTCGGCTGGGGGGCGACGAGTTCGCCATCATCGTCAACGACCTGCGCCATCCCCAGGACGCAACGCCGATCGCGGTCAAGATCATCGATGCGATCGGCCAGCCGGTGCTGCTCGGCGGCCGCGAGCTGCGCACCTCGGCCAGCGTCGGCATCGGCCTGTTTCCCGATGACGCCGGCAACGCCGCGGACCTGATCCAGGCGGCCGACGCGGCGATGTATCGCGCCAAGGCGCATGGCCGCAATACCTATGATTTCTATACCCCCGAGTTGAGCCAGATCGCCGCCGAGCACATGGAGGTCGAGGGCGGGCTCCGGCGCGCGCTCGCCGATGGTCAGTTCGTGCTGCACTACCAGCCGCAGATCGAGGTCGCCACCGGGCGCCTGGCCGGTGTCGAGGCGCTGCTGCGCTGGCATCACCCGCAGCGCGGCCTGCTGGCACCGGAGCAGTTCGTGCGCATCGCCGAGGAAAGCGGCCAGATCGAAGGCATCGGCGACTGGGTCGTCAACGCGGCGCTGGCGCAGCTGGCGCAGTGGTCGGCCGCGGGCCTGTCGGTCCCGCGCGTGGCGATCAACGTGTCCGGCCGGCAGATCCTCTACGACCACGTCGCGCAGTCGGTCGCCGCGGCCATCGCGCGCCACGGCCCGCTGCCGGCCGGTGTCGAGCTGGAGCTCGAGATCACCGAGAGCGTGCTGCTGTCGTTTGACCGCAGCGCACGCATCCTGCACCACCTCAAGGCCTGCGGCGCGCGCATCGCGATCGATGATTTCGGCACCGGCTATTCCTCGCTGAGTCGCCTCAAGCACCTGCCGGTGGACACGCTCAAGATCGACCGAGCGTTCGTGCGCGGCCTGCCCGATGCGGCCGACAACCGCGCCATCGTCACCGCGATCATCGCGATGGGTCACAGCCTGGGCCTGCACGTGGTCGCCGAGGGGGTCGAGCGCCGCGAGCAATTTGAGTTTCTGCGCTCGCTTGGCTGCGACGAGGTCCAGGGCCATCTGTTCTACCCGGCACTGCCGGCCGACGCGGTGACCGCGCTGCTGCGACAGCGCGCCACACCGGCCAGCCCGCTGACGGACGCAGCACTGCCCGCCCGCAGCGCCGCGGGGGGGCGCTCCGAGCGCTGAGCGCGGCGCGTCCGCGCCCCGGGCTATCTGTGCGAATTCGTACAGACGTGCCGCGGCCCGCATTCGCACCATGCGCTCGCTGGCAGCCGTCTTGCCGCAGCCAGCATTCCCGATCTCGCTCGAGGGTGACTGGCCGTGGCGCACGAAGAACTGACGCGGGAACAGGACATCGAGGGATCATCCGACCGCTCCTTCGGCCTGGTGATCGCCGCCGCATTTGTCGTGATCGCCGCATTTCCGCTGTCACGGGGCGCCGACCCGCGCTGGTGGGCGATCGCCATCGCGGCGCTGTTCGCCGGCATCGCCACCCTCAGGCCGGTGCTGCTCGCTGGCCT
>JBFHQK010000063.1:0-11143 GCA_041592255.1 Fontimonas sp. | reverse complement strand
GCCAGTTCCTGCAGATGGCCCTCATCGGCGGTGGCGCCGGGGTGGCGATGCTGGCGTTCAGCGGCGTAATCCGCAAAATGATGGGATCGGCAGCGCACTGACCGCTGCGCGTGACATGAAGGAATGACGATGCGAAATACAGTGATCGGGGTGGCCGTGCTCTCGCTCGGCCTTGCGGCCTGCGGCAAGCAGGCCGAGGTGACGGCGCCGGCCGCGGCAGCGCCGACGCCGGCCGAGGCCGATGCCTTCGTCGCCAGCGTCAATGACGACTACCGCAGGCTGCTGCCGTATCTCAACGCGGCGCAGTGGGCGCAGGCGACTTACATCACCGATGACACGCAGCTGATCGCCTCGCGCGCCAATGAGGAGTGGCTCGAATACCTCAGCCGCAAGGTGCAGGAGTCCAAGCGCTTCAATGGCTTGGAAGCGTCGCCGGACACCGAGCGCGGCATCCTGTCGCTCAAGCTGTCGACCGCGAACCCGGCGCCCGCCGATGCCGGCCAGCGCGCCGAGCTGGCGAAGATCCTGTCGAAGATGGAAGCCAATTACGGCGCCGGCAAATGGTGCAAGCCGGATGGCGAGTGCCTGAGCCTGCCGGCGATCGAGAAGATCATCAATGACGCGAATGCGAGCCCGGCGGCGCGCGCCGAAGCCTGGGCCGGCTGGCACGCCACCGCCAAGCCGATCCGCGCCGACTACGCGCGCTTCGTCGAGCTGACCAACGCCGGTGCGCAGGAGCTCGGCTTCGCCGATCTCGGCCAGATGTGGCGCGCCGGCTACGACATGACGCCGGCGGCGTTCGAAGGCGAGGTCGAGCGCCTGTGGACGCAGGTCAAGCCGCTGTACGACGCGCTGCACTGCAACGTGCGCGCCAAGCTCAATGCGAAGTACGGCGATGCCGTCGTGCCCAAGACCGGGCTGATCCCGGCCCATCTGCTCGGCAACATGTGGGCCCAGCAGTGGAGCAACATCTATCCGCTGGTCGAGCCCTACCAGGGGGTCGGCTCGCTCGACGTGACCTCCGCGCTGCAGCGCCAGCGCGACGCCGAGTACAGGCGCCTGCTGAGCGAATTCAACGGCAAGCCGTCGCCGCTGGATCTGGCCGAGCTCGAGCACCAGGCCGACACGCGGATGGCGGTGAAGATGACCCGCGTGGCCGAGGACTTCTACACCTCGCTCGGCTTCCCGGCACTGCCGGCGTCGTTCTACGAGAAGTCGCTGCTGGTCAAGCCGCGCGACCGCGACGTGGTCTGCCACGCCAGCGCCTGGGACATGGACATGCAGGGCGACGTGCGCATCAAGCAGTGCATCGAGCCGGACGAGGATCAGCTGACGACGATTCACCACGAGCTCGGGCACATTTTCTACGACCTGATGTACAACCCGCTGCCGCCGCTGTTCCAGGGCGCCGCGCACGACGGCTTCCACGAGGCGATCGGCGATACGGTCACGCTGTCGCTGACGCCGGCGCATCTGCACAAGATCGGCCTGGTGCCGGAGCAGCAGGCCGACCCCAAGGCGGTGATCAACGCGCAGATGAAGCTTGCGCTCGACAAGATCGTGTTCCTGCCCTGGGGCAAGCTGGTGGACCAGTGGCGCTGGAAGGTGTTCAGCGGCGAGTTCACGCCGGCGGACTACAACCCCGGCTGGTGGGCCTTGCGCGCGCAGTACCAGGGTGTGTCGCCGCCGCTGGCGCGTGCCGAGGAGGATTTCGATCCGGGCGCGAAGTACCACATCCCCGGCAACACGCCGTACACGCGCTACTTCCTCGCCTTCATCCTGCAGTTCCAGTTCCAGAAGGCGCTGTGCGACGCCGCCGGCTTCGACGGCCCGCTGCACGAATGCGACATCTACGGCAACACCGAGGCCGGCAAGCGGTTCATGGACATGCTCGCGCAGGGCGCAAGCCGGCCGTGGCAGGAGACGCTGGAGAAACTCACCGGCACGCGCGAGATTGACGGCAGCGCGCTGATCGAGTACTTCGCGCCGCTGATGGGCTATCTGGCCGAGCAGAACCAGGGTCTGTCCTGCGGCTGGGACAGCGCCGCGGCTGTTGCTGCGGCCGACTGATCCGGCAGGCGGCAGCCAAGGGGCGGCACCGGCGGTGCCGCCCTTTGCGTTTCTGCGGATGCCGGCGCGGCCGGCGGGGCCGACCTAGGAAAAGTCCTAGTCCGCTGGAGCGGCGCTTCCGCTTCTGGAACACTCGCGTCCGGGGGAGGCGCCGCAGGCGCACCAGAACAGGACGCAGATATGCGCAGGGTCAGGGCCGCGGTCATCGGCGCAGGTCATCTGGGCCGTTATCACGCCGAAAAGTACACTCAGCTGCCAGGCGCCGAGCTCACGGCGGTGGTCGATATCGACGCGCAGGCCGCGCGCACGCTCGCCGCTCGCTGCGGCACGCGGGCGCTGACCGATTACCGCGAGATTCTGGGCGAGGTCGACGCGGTCAGTGTCGTCACGCCGGCCGCGACCCACCTGCAGGTCGCGCGCGATTGCCTGCTGGCCGGCGCCGATGTGCTGGTCGAAAAGCCGATCACGCCGCAGCTCGATGCGGCCGACGCGCTGGTGCAGCTGGCGGCCGCGCGCGGGCGCATCCTGCAGGTCGGCCATCTCGAGCGCTTCAATCCGCTGATGCCGGCCCTGCGCCGCGAAATCCGTCGGCCGCTGTTCCTCGAGTGCCACCGCATCGCGCCGTACAAGCCGCGCGGCACCGATGTCGACGTGCTGCTCGACCTGATGATCCACGACATCGACCTCGCGCTGGACCTGTTCGGCGGCGAGGTCATCGGCGTCGAGGCTGCCGGCGCGCCGGTCCTGTCGGACTTCGCCGACATCGCCAACGCGCGCCTGCGCTTCGCGGGCGGCCGCATCGCCAACCTCACGGCCAGTCGCATCAGCATGAAGTCGGAGCGCAAGCTGCGCGTGTTCGAGCGCGACGCCTGCCTGTCGGCGGATCTGCACACCGGCCAGCTCGCGGTCTTCCGCCGCGTCACCGGTGCCGATGGCAGCGCCGCGATCACACGGCACGAGGAGACGTTTGCGGGCGATGCCCTGCGCGCCGAGATCGACGCCTTCCTGCACTGCGTGCGCACCCGCGAGCCGCCCCGCGTCGATGGCGTGCAGGCGCGCCGTGCACTGGCGGTCACGCTCGAGGTGGCCGCGGCGCTGCGCCGTGCGCTCGAAGAGATGCTTGCGGCAACGGAGCCATCGCATGCAGTTCATTGACCTGGACCGCCAGTACCGGCGTATCCGTGCCGACGTCGATGCGCGGATCGCGCGCGTGCTCGAGCACGGACACTACATCCTCGGTCCGGAAATCGATGAACTCGAGCAGCGACTGGCGGCGTATGTCGGCGTGCGACACGCGATTGCGGTGGCCAGCGGCACCGACGCGCTGGTGATCGCGCTGCTGGCGCTGGGCATCGGTCCGGGCGACGAGGTGATCACCACACCACTGACGTTCGCGGCAACCGCGGAGGCGGTTGCGCTGGTGGGCGCGCGCGCGGTGTTTGCCGATATCGACCCGGTCACCTACAACCTCGATCCACGCGCGGTCGAAGCGCAGATCAGCGCGCGGACCCGCGCGATCCTGCCGGTGGATCTGTATGGACAGTGCGCGGATTACGCCGCGATCGAGCGCATCGCCCAGCGGCACGCGCTGGCCGTCATTGCCGACGGCGCGCAGAGCTTTGGCGCCACCTGCGGCGGGCGGCGCGCCGGATCGTTCGGCACCGTGGCCGCCACCTCGTTCTACCCCGCCAAGCCCCTGGGCACGTATGGGGATGGCGGCGCGCTGTTCACCCACGACGATGCGCTGGCCGCCGCCATGCGCCAGATCCGCGTGCACGGCCAGGACGCCACGGGCACGCACGTGCGCGTCGGCCTGACCGGGCGGCTCGACACGATCAAGGCAGCCGTGCTGCTGGCCAAGCTGGAGATCTTCGACGACGAACTGGCCGCGCGCGCACGGGTTGCGCAGACCTACGACGCCCTGCTCGGCGGCGCGCTCGCCACGCCGGTGCTGCGGCCGCAGCATACGAGCGCCTGGGCGCAGTACACGGTGCGTGTCGAGCGGCGCGACGCGGTGCGCAAGGCGTTGACGGCGGCGGGCATCCCCGCGCGCGTCTACTACCCGGTGCCGCTGCACCGCCAGCCGGCCTACGCCAATGACCGCATCGAGCTGCCGATTGCCGAGCGCGTCGCCGCGCAGGTGCTCAGCCTGCCGATGCACCCCTATCTCGAGCGCGCCGAGCAGGAAAGCGTCGCCCGTCACCTGATCGACGCGCTGCGGCAGCTGGGGCCGTAGGCCGGCCCCGGCCGCTTATTTCTGTTGCCAGGCGCCGCCAGCGTCCTTCTGAAACCACCAGCCGTTCTGCGCCTTGGCGATCCAGCGGCCGGCAAAGACCTCGCGGATCTGCGCTTCCCACTGCGGCTGGCCGTTGGCGCTGGCGATCTCGCGATACAGCGCGGCGCGGTCGGCATTCTCGTTGGCGACCAGCGTGCGCACCGCATTGCGCGCGGCCAGCGGCACCGCGGCGGGATCGCGTACCGCGACGTAGCCGTCGTGCGTCAGGCCGACGACGCCGCTGTCGAAGTGCGGCCGCAGCTCGCCGGAGCGACGTTCCATCTGCGTTTTCAGCCGCGTGATCTCGGGCGAGGAGACGTCGATGTCCGGGTCGGCGGCGTAGGCGGCCGGAATCAGCAGCTCGAGCGTGCCCGCGGCGACGCGCTGCAGCAGCGGCGCCGCCGACGACTGCGCGGGTGGTGCCGGTTCGCGCGTGCCCCAGACATCGTCGATGATGCGGTCGGCGGCCTTCTCGGCCGCGGCGGCCGGAAAGTAGACGTTGATGGTGACGCAGGCGGCCAGCACGGCAGTGACGGCCAGCAGCCCGGTACGGATGGAGATCATCGCGGACTCCGGTGGGACGATGCGACGCAGTATAGATCGGCGCGCGCCGCGCACCGTGAACGCCCGCTGAAGGCTCAGCGGACTTCCACCGGACCGCTGGCGGCGACGCTGCGCAGCTGGGACAGGAACACCGGCCAGCTGACCTTGCGCGAAAAGCCGACGACGTCGATGCGCGGCAGGCCCTTGCCCTTGACCAGCACGTAGCCGTCGCCGCGTTCGGCCGGGCCGATGCCGTCCATGCGGCAGATGCCGTTGTCGAGCACGCAGCTCCAGCCGATGCGGTCATAGGCGAAGTCGTCGAAGAAGCGCATGAAGCCGCGCGACAGCAGGCCGGTCGGGCCGCCGCCAATCGACGAGATGCTGTCGATCGCGCGCTGCGAGATGCGGTGGGTCGAGCGGTCGCCGGGCGTGGTGTAGAGACGTGCGCGCATCGCCACCGGGGCCCAGCCGATCAGCCGCAGTCCCTCGAAATCGCCGTCGAGCCGCCCGGTGATGCGGCCGAAGTCGAAGGCGCCGGTCAGCGTCGCCAGGTCGAGGTTGCGCAGCCGGATGTCGCCGGCGATGCGCGGCAGCACGCCAAACGGCTCGATCACGCTGAGCGCGCGGGCCTCGATCGTGCCGCCGAAGGCGCTCGCGGTGAGGGTGCCGTCGACGTCGATGCGGCGCTTGCGCAGTCGCAGGCCGGGCAGCCGTCCGGCGAGCGTGCCGGAGAACTCGGGCCAGCCGAGGCTGCGACACAGCTGACGCAGGTCGATCGGCTCGATGCGCGCCGCGAACTCCGCATCGAGCGCCTCGCTGCCCAGTCCGGTCAGGGCCAGTCGCTCGACTTCGAGGCTGCCGTCGAGCAACGGCAGCGACAGCGGCGCGGTCAGCGCGAACGATTGCGCACCGGCGCGGAACTGCAGCTCTGCGGCGCCGACCGGGATGCGGCCGACGCGGCCGCCGCGCCAGTGCAGCGCCGAGTCGCGGGCCACCGCGGTGGCGTCCCAGTGCAGCTCGCCGTCGAGGCCGTCGAACTCGACGCCCAACGCCGGGACGCGGATGCTGGCGGCGTCGAGCGCGATCCGCGCGCTGACCAGCGCGCCATCGCGGGCCTGGGCCTGCACCCGAGCGCCACCGCCAAGCATGCTGTCGCGCAGCCGGGTGGCGGACAACGCCGGCTGCAGGTACAGCGTGGCCGCCGCGGCGGCGTCGTCGACGCGCGCGTCCAGACGCAGCGTATGGCGTGCGCCAGGCGCGCCCGGATCGAGCGTGCCGCTGAGCGCGACGCGCGCCACGCGCGGCTGCTCGATCACGGCGTCGGTGATCTGCCAGCGTGCGCCCGGCGTCCAGCGCAGCTGCGCACGGGCCTGCAGCGGCTGCGCGCCGAAGTCGACGAACACCGGTTCGGCGTAGCCCTGTCCCGACGCGGCGCGCGCCTGCAGCGCCAGCGCCAGCGGTCCGCCGTCGCGGTGCGCCTGCAGGCTGAAATCCAGCTGCAGCTGTTCCGCCGCGAAGCGTCCATCGGCGCTGTTGAAACTCAGCGCTGCGCGCCCGCGCGGCAGATCGACGCGCCAGTGTTGCGCATCCGCCTGCTGCAGGCTGCCGCTGGCCTCGATGCGGCCAATGCCCTGCGCCTGTCCCTGCAGCTGCGCCGACGCACAGCCGATGCCGCGGCGGGTGTCGGTGCGCGCACAGCGCAGCGACAGCTGCAGCGGCGTCTGCACGGCGGGGTGACGCAGCTGGTCGACGTCGATGCGCAAAGCGCCACCCAGCCGCCAGTCGAGGCGCGCGCCTTGCGCCGACCAGCCGTCGCCGCGCAGTGTGCGGCTGCTCAGCTCGATGCGATCGACCGCCCCGGCCGCGGGTGCGAGCAGCAGGGCGCAGATGAAAATGGCGGCGCGCATGCGGAGCATCATGGCATGAGGCTGCAGCCGGGCGCCGCGATCGCGGTTAGACTCGCGTGTATCCATGGATCCACGCGCCGTCCTCGCCGAGTGCCCGCTGTTTGCGCGCCTGACCGCGTCGGCGCTCGATGAGTTGGCGGCGCAGGCCGAGCTGATCGAGATCCCCAGTGGGCGGACGCTGTTCGAGCGCAATTCGGCATCGGACAGCATCTACATTGTCGCCACCGGGCGCCTGAGCGCGGTGGCGCCCGACGGCACCGTCACCGGCACCATCGGCCGGCTCGAGCCGATCGGCGAGATCGGCGCGCTGTCGGGCGAGGCGCGCGTGACCACGGTCTACGCGGCGCGCGACAGCGTGCTGATCCGGATTCCGGGCGCGCGGCTGTACGAGGTGATCGGCCGTCACCCGGATGCGCTCCTCGAAATCACCCGCGTGATCATCCAGCGCATGCGCGAGAACCAGCGCGCGCAGCGGCTGCAGCATCAGCGTCAGGTGCGCTGCTTTGCGGTGGTGCCGGCCACACCCGACGCCGATGCGGCGATGGTTGCGCGTCGGCTCGCGCAGGCGCTGTCGGCGTCATCGACCCCGCTGCTGCTCGACGCCGCCAGTGTCGACAGTGCGCTGGGTGCCGGTGCCGCACAGACCCGCATCGAAGGCGGCGAGACCAACCGCCGCCTGGTCGAATACCTCAATCGCGCCGAGATCGAGCACGAGTATCTGATCTACCTCGCCGCCGCCGACGCCGAGTCGTGGTCGCGGCGCTGCATGCGTCAGGCCGACCGCATCCTGATGGTGGTCGACGCGCGTACGCCGGCGATGGCGAGCCTGATGGTCGATGAACTGCGCCGCTCCGGTGCGCGGGCGCCGGTCGATCTGGTGGTCGTGCGCCCCGAGGGCGCCGACGCCGGGGCGGTGCTGGCGTGGCGCGAGCGTGTCGGCGCCAGCGCGCACTACTTTGTGCGCCGCGATCACGCGCAGGATTTCGCGAGCCTGGCGCGCCAGCTGACCGGGCGCGGGATCGGCCTGGTGCTGGGCGGCGGCGGCGCGCGCGGGTTTGCGCATATCGGCCTGATGCGCGCCTTGCACGAGCTGGCGATTCCGGTGGACGTCGTCGGCGGCTCGAGCATGGGGGCGTTCCTGTCGGCACTGGTCGCGTGCGGCTATGACCACAACGAGATGCTGCACATCGCGCGCGACACCTTCGTGGCCAACAACCACCTCAACGACTACCTGTTCCCGACCGTGGCCCTGATCCGCGGGCGCAAGTTCGTGCGCCGGATGCGCGACATCTTCGACACGCGGCAGATCGAGGAGCTGCGGCGCATGTTCTTCTGCGTCTCGACCAATCTGACGCGCGGCAAAGCCACCGTGCACGACCGTGGCCCGCTCTACATGTGGGTCGCCGCCAGCATGGCCGTGCCCGGCGTTGCGCCGCCGGTGGTGTATCGCGGCGAGCTGCTCTCCGACGGCGGGGTCATCAACAACCTGCCCACCGACGTCATGCAGGGCCTGGAGCGTGGCCCGATCATCGCCTCCGACGTCAGCACCGAAGGCGGCCTGGCGGCGCCGGGCATCGAAGGTCCGGATCCCGAAGGCTTGCTCGGGCTCAAAGGCGGGGACGAGCGCCCGCGGCTGTTCTCGATCATTTTCCGCACTGCGACGCTGACCAGCGAAAGCGGCACGGCCCAGCGCGCGGCGCGCGCCGACGTGTATCTGCGCATGCCGGTGGATGGCGTGGCGCTGTTCGACAGGAAGAAGCTCGACGACGTCGTCGAGCGCGGCTATCGCTTCGCCCTCGAACAGCTGCAGCCGCTGCGCGACAAGCTCACCGCCTGAGCGCGGTCAGCGCGCAGCACTCAGCGGCCGGAGCTGGACCTGCCCCGGTGCTGCCGGCCCGGCCGACGCCTGCGCGCTGCGCTGGATCAGCCGCTGCGCATCGACGCCCAGATCGACCAGGAACTGACGCACGCTGGCCGCGCGCCGCCATGCCAGGTGCGCGTTGTCGGCGGCCTCGGCGTCGGCATAGCCGATGATCTCGACGCGCAGATCCGGGTGAGTCTTGAGCGCGGCCGCGACGTCGTCGAGGCGGATGCGGGCCGCGCGGTGCAGCTTCGACGAGCCGGCCTCGAAGGGGATGGCCTCGAAGCCGGTCGGCGCCGCCGGTGCGACGACGCAGCCGCGGCCGTCGACGCTGGCATCGGCCGGGGTCTGCGCGCAGGCATCCTCGGCGTCGGGGATGCCGTCGCCATCGGCGTCGGCGTACAGCGCGGCGGCGGTGATGGTGTCGTTGGCGGCGCGGTCCGTGGGCAGCTCGGGAATCGCGGCCGGGCAGCCGCGCGCGTCCACCAGCGTGCCGGCGACGGTCAGCGGGCAGGCATCGAGCGTGTCGGCAACGCCGTCATAGTCGGCGTCGAGTTCCAGCGGGCAGCCGCTGCCATCGACGCCAACGCCCGCCGGCGTGCGCGCGCAGGCATCGTGCTGATCCGGCACGCCGTCAGCGTCGCTGTCGCTGTCGTAGCCCGCATCGACCGCGGCGCCGAACGCGTACATCAGCCCGAGGCCCAGGCGCGCGTCGTAGAGCACGCTTTTTCCGGGATAGGTATCGCCATTGAAAATCGCGTAGTACCGGCTCTCGGCGCGCAGTTGCAGCGCGTCACTGCCGATCTGCAGGCCCAGTCCCAGGTTGACGAACGGCGACAGCTCCTCCTCGTTGACGAAGTTCTCCCAGATGCTGCCCAGTCCGCCGATCAGGAAGGCGCCCAGGCGCGGAGCGCCCCACAGGTAGCGGAAGTCGAGGCCGCCGCCCAGCGCATAGTCGTACTCGTCCACGGCTTCGAGTGCGGCGCGCTGGCCGAAGACGCTGAGTTCGAGGCTCAGATGCGGCCCCATCGGGCTGCCGTAGAGCAGCTGCCAGCCGAGGCCGGCATCGGTATCGCGGGCGCTGTCGGTGAGAATGTAATGACCCATGACGCCGACATAGTTGGGCGGCGCGTCAGCATCCGCGTGCGCAAGGCCGCTGGCGGCGGCGAGGGTCAAGGCGACCACCGCGCATGTTGCTTGTTTCATGACGCTCCCCGTGACTTCGATTGGTCGGCCACCGCATTCGCGCTTGAGTGCGCCCCCGTTCTTATATTAGAAGACATTCCCGCATTCTTTGCGTCCGCCCTCCGGCCGGCCGCCCATCGCGTGCCCATGACCCTACGCTCTCTTGTCGTCGCCCTGATCCTCCCCATGAGTCCTGCAGCCCTGGCGCTCGACTACCCCGCCGCCGCACGCGAGGCGGTGGTTGACGACTACTTCGGTGTCGCGGTCGCCGATCCGTACCGCTGGCTCGAGGACACGGATTCCGAGCGCACTCACGCTTGGGTCGAGGCGCAGAACCGCCTGAGCCTGCCGCTGCTGGCGCAGCTGCCGGAGCGCGAGGCGATCCGCACGCGCCTTGCGGCGCTGTGGAATTACGAGCGCTACGAACTGGTCGAGAAGCACGCCGGGCGCTACTTCTACCGCCGCAACGACGGCCTGCAGAACCAGTCGGTGCTGTATGTGCAGGACGCCGCCGACGCCGCGCCGCGCGTGCTGCTGGATCCTAACCAGCTGGCCGCCGACGGCACCGTCGCGCTGACGCAGTACGCGGTGTCGCCGGACGGCCGCTGGCTCGCCTACGCCACCGCGGCGGCGGGTTCGGACTGGAACGAATTCCGCGTGCGCGGCGTGATCGACGGCAAGGATGGCCCCGACCGGCTGCAGCGGATCAAGTTTTCCAGCATCGCCTGGACCGAGGACTCGAAGGGCTTCTTCTACGCCCGCTATCCGGATCCGCCGGCGGGCGCGGCGGCCGGCACCTTCGATGATCTGGCCCATCAGCGGCTCTACTACCACCGCCTGGGCACGCCGCAGACGGACGATGTCGTGGTGTTCGAAGCGCCCGGCGAACCCAAGTGGGGTTTCGTGCCCAAGGTCAGCGACGACGGCCGCTGGCTGGTGATCACGATCTGGCGCGGTTCGGCCGACGAGTACCGCGTCTACGTCAAGGATCTGGGCGATCCCCGTGCGCCCCGGCTCGACGCGCCGGTGATCAAGCTGGTCGATGTTTTTGAGGCCGCCTACGACCTCATCGGCAACCTCGGCAGCCGTCTGTACTTCCGCACCAACCAGGGCGTCGAGCGCGGTCGCATCGCCGCGATCGATCTGGCCAAGCCCGGCAGCGCCTGGCAGACCATCGTGCCCGAGCAGGCCGACACGCTGCAGCATGCGCTGTTCGCGGGCGACGGCATCGTCGCGCTGTACATGCACGACGCCACCTCGCGGCTGCAGCGCTTCACGCTGCAGGGCGCGGCCGCCGGCGAG
>JBFHQK010000062.1:0-11236 GCA_041592255.1 Fontimonas sp. | reverse complement strand
TCTGGGCGCCGGCGGGCCGGGCGACCCCTACTTCGGCAGTCCGGGGTATCGCGCCCGCAACAGCAGCGCGCTGCGGATGGAAGAGGTGCTGGTGCGGCACCCGAAGCTGCGCGTCTACCTCATGCACGCCGGCTATCCGTTGCTGGACGACCTGCGCGCACTGCTGTTTTCGCATCCGCAGGTCTACGTCGATATCTCGATGATCGTCTATGCCGAACCGCGCCCCGCGTTCTATCGCTACCTGCAGGGCATCGTCGAAGCCGGCTACGGCGACCGCGTGATGTTCGGCTCCGACCAGATGATCTGGCCGGGCGCCATCGAACCGTCAATCCAGGTCATCGAGGACGCCCCGTTCCTGAGCGAGGCGCAGAAACGCGACATCCTCTACCACAACGCCGCGCGCTTCCTGCGCTTCACCGACGCGCAGATCGCGGCGCATCACCGGCTCGGACGTCAGCAGGCGCGGTAGGCGCGCCCCGCCGTTGGCGGCTGGCTGCCACGGCGCCAGCATCCATCCCCGGATCGCAGGCAAACCGATACCAAGCAAGGGACAGCCGGTTAGATCACAACAACCAACGCGATCACCGGTTGTGAACACCCCGCACTCAATGTGGGAACCGGAAACGAAAAGGCCGCTGCAGATGCAGCGGCCGTCTTGCGGATGCCCGTTTCGTGCGGTCGGGATCAGCCGCGCGCCTTGGCCTGGTTGGCGACGGCTTCGGCGGCTTTCTTGGCCGCTTCCGGATCGCCGAGGTAGCGGTGGGATTTCACGCTCAGGTCGTCGCGCAGCTCGAACAGCAGCGGGATGCCGGTGGGGATGTTGAGGTCGATGATGTCCTTGTCCGAGACCTGGTTGAGGTACTTGTAGAGCGCGCGCAGGGAGTTGCCGTGCGCGGTGACGAGGACGGTCTGGCCGGCCTTGAGCTGCGGGGCGATGGCGTCGTGCCAGTACGGCAGCACGCGGTCGAGCGTGGTCTTCAGCGACTCGGTGGCCGGCAGCACGGCGGCGTCGAGCTTGGCGTAGCGGCGGTCGTACTTGGGGTGGCCGGCGTCGTTGCCGTCGAGCGGCGGCGGCGGGATGTCGTAGGAGCGGCGCCAGACCTTGACCTGCGCCTCGCCGTGCTTGGCAGTGGTCTCGGCCTTGTCCAGCCCCTGCAGCGCGCCGTAGTGGCGTTCGTTGAGGCGCCAGGACTTGTCCACCGGCAGCCAGAGCTGGTCCATGACGTCGAGCGCGGTGTAGAGGGTGCGGATCGCGCGGCGCAGCACGGAGGTGTGGGCGGTGTCGAACAGCAGACCCTCGTCGCGCATCAGCTCGCCGGCCTTCACGGCTTCCTGACGGCCCTGCTCGGTGATGTCGACATCGACCCAGCCGGTGAAGCGGTTGTCGAGGTTCCACTGGCTCTGGCCGTGGCGGAGCAGTACGAGCTTGCGGGTCATGGTGTCGCCCCCTGTGGATGCAGCGGTCATGGTGTGTCGGTCTGGTTCGGCGGTGTCGGAAGAAAGCCGGCGCTAGCGCAGCGCTTCGGCGGGCAGCTCGCGGAAGTAGTCCAGCGCCTGCGGGTTGGCCAGCGCCTCGGTGTTCTTGACCGGCTGGCCGTGCAGCAGGTTGCGCACCGCGAGTTCGGTGATTTTACCGCTGATCGTGCGCGGCACTTCGGGACAGGCGAGCACCTTGGCCGGGACGTGGCGCGGCGTGAGCTCGGCGCGGATCGCGGTCTTGAGGCGGCGCACCAGCGCGTCGCCCAGCGTCTGCCCGTCGCGCAGGCGCACGAACAGGATCACGTCCTCGTCGCCGTCGTGGCGGTAGCCGACGACGACCGATTCCAGCACCTCCGGCTGGGCGTCGACGATGCGGTAGATCTCGGCGGTGCCGATGCGCACGCCGCCGGGGTTGAGGGTGGCGTCCGAGCGGCCGGTGATGATCAGGCCGCCGTGCGCGGTGAGTTCGGCGAAGTCGCCGTGGTGCCAGACACCGGGAAAGCGGTCGAAGTAGGCGGCGCGGTAGCGGCTGCCGTCGGCGTCGGCCCAGAAGCACACCGGCATCGACGGAAACGGCTTTGTGCAGACCAGCTCGCCCGGCGCCCCGCGCAGCGGTTGGCCGTGTTCGTCGACCACGTCGACTGCCATGCCCAGCCCCGGTCCCTGCAGCTCGCCGCGGTGCACCGGCGACCACGGATTGCCGAGCGCAAAGCACGAAACGATGTCGGTGCCGCCGGAAATCGACGCGAGCTGGACGTCGGCCTTGAGCGCGCGCTGCACGTAGTCGAACTGTTCCGGCGCCAGCGGCGAGCCGGTGGAGAACACAGTGCGCAGCGCGCCGAGGTCATGATGCTGCGCCGGCCCATAGCCGCTCTTCTCCAGCGCGGAGAGGTACTTCGGGCTGGTGCCGAACTGGGTCAGGCGCTCGGCTGCGGCGAGCTGCCACAAGACCTCGGGCCCCGGATGGAAGGGCGAGCCGTCGTAGAGCACCAGCGTGGCACCGGCGGCCAGGCCGGAGACGAGCCAGTTCCACATCATCCAGCCGCAGGTGGTGAAGAAGAACAGGCGGTCGCCGGGCTTGATGTCCGACTGCAGCACCAGTTCCTTGAGATGCTGGAGCAGCGTGCCGCCAACGCCGTGGACGATGCACTTGGGCCTGCCGGTGGTGCCCGACGAATAGAGGATGTAGAGCGGCGCGTCGAAGGCCACCGGGGTGAAGCGCGGCGCCGCACCCGGCACGCCGTAGGCGGGCATCAGCACCGCCTCCGGCAAGGCCGCGAGGTCGGGCGCGTCGTCGAGGAACGGCACGATCACCAGGCGCTTGAGACTCGGCAGCGCGGCGCGGATCTTCGCCACGCGCGCGCGGGTGTCGACCGGCTTGCCGGCGTAGGTATAGCCGTCGCAGGCAAACAGCACGGTGGGCTCGATCTGGCCGAAGCGCTCGAGCACGCCGGCTTCGCCGAAATCCGGCGAGCATGACGACCACACCGCGCCGAGGCTGGTGGTGGCCAGCATCGCCACCACCGCTTCGAGCGTGTTGGGCAGGAAGCCGGCGACACGGTCGCCGGCGCGCACGCCGTCGGCGGCCAGCGCGGCGGCGACTTCGGCCACGCGCGCGCGCAGCGCATCCCGCGACAGTACGCGACGGCGGCCGCGCTCGTCGGTGGCGACGATCGCGTCCTGCGCGCCGGTGTGGCGCAGCAGGTGCTCGGCGAAATTCAGCGTCGCACCGGGGAACCAGCGCGCACCGGGCATGCGTTCGGGGTGTTCGAGCACCGTCGTGGGCGCCTGATGCGCCTGCACGCCGCAGAAATCCCAGACCGCGCGCCAGAAGTCGGCGGGCTGATCCACCGACCAGCGCCACAGGCCGGCATAGTCCGGTGGCGCAAACCCCAACGGCGCGGCGAAACGGGTCAGGTGGGCATCGGCGACGCGCGCGGCGTCAGGCGTCCACAGCGGCGGCTCACTGCGCTTCATGCGATTCCTTGGCTGATGCCTTGATCCGAGCGAGCCGGCTCGCCGGGGCGCGGCCGAGTGCGGCGCTGATCCAGCGCGCGGTGTCGACCAGCCGGTCGAGATCGACGCCGGTGGCCAGGCCCAGCCCGTGCAGCATGTAAATCAGATCTTCGGTGGCCAGATTGCCCGACGCGCCCTGCGCATACGGGCAACCGCCCAGCCCGGCGACGCTGGCATCGACGACGCGCGCGCCTTCCTCGAGACAGGCATAGACGTTGGCCAGCGCCTGACCGTAGGTGTCGTGGAAGTGCACCGCGAGGCGCTGGGCGCCGACGGCGTCGGCGCAGGCGCGGAACATCGCGCGCGCCCGGCCCGGCGTGCCCACGCCGATGGTGTCGCCCAGCGAGATCTCGTAGCAGCCCATCTGTGCGACCGCCGCGGTGACGCGCACGACCTCGGTCAGCGGCACCGCGCCCTGGTAGGGACAGCCGAGCACGGTGGAGACGTAGGCGCGCACCTTGAGTCCGTGCGCGAGCGCCTGCTCGACTACCGGCGCCAGCCGCGCCAGCGACTCGTCGACCGAGGCGTTGATGTTCCTGCGGTTGAAGGCGTCGCTGGCCGCAGTGAACACCGCGATCTCGGTCACGCCGGCCGCCCGCGCGCGCTCCAGGCCCTGGAGATTGGGCACCAGCACCGGGTAGGACACGCCGGCGCGCCGCTGCAGGCCGGCGAGCACCTCGGCGGCGTCGGCCATCTGCGGCACCCACTTCGGCGACACGAAGCTGGTCGCCTCGACGGTGGTCAGACCGCAGTCCGCGAGCCGTTCGATCAGCGCGATCTTGATCGTTGCCGGCACCGGCAGCGCTTCGTTCTGCAGCCCGTCACGCGGGCCGACCTCGACCACGCGCACCGAGCCGGAAGCGGGCGATGCGCTCACTCGGCGTCCTCCAGATAATGGTTCTTCAGCCGCACGTAATGCTGCGCCGAGTAGTGCAGCTGCGCGCGCTCCTGGACGCTGAGTTCGCGCGCGGCCTGCGCCGGTGCGCCGCGGTAGAGCCAGCCGGACTGCAGGCGCTTGCCCGGCGGCACGACGCTGCCGGCGGCGAGCAGCACTTCATCCTCGATCACGACCTTGTCCATCACGATCGCGCCCATGCCGATCAGGCAACGGTGGCCGATGCTGCAGGCGTGCAGCACCACATGATGGCCGACGGTGACATCGTCGCCGATCGTCAGCATCGCGCCGCCGGGCGAATACGGCCCGTCGTGGGTCACGTGCAGGACGCTGTTGTCCTGGATGTTGGAGCGTGCGCCAATGCGCACCGCGTTGACGTCGCCGCGGATCGCCACCAGCGGCCACACCGAGGCATCCTCCCCCAGCGCCACATCGCCGATCACCTGCGCCGACGGGTCGACCCAGGCACGCGCGCCCAGGCGCGGCCGCTGTCCGCGATACGGCCGGATCATGGCGTGGACGGCAGCGGCTGCGGCACCGGCTCGGCGAAGTCATCAACGCGCTGCGGCGACGGCAGCTCCCGGGTCTCGACACCTTCCAGATCCTGCGTGATCAGCGGCGTGGCCTGGATCTCGGGCTTGCGGCGCGTGACGCGAGGGGCGCGCACGGTGCGGGTGACGAAGTCCTCGATGCCGTCGAGCACGTCGGCGCGGCCGCGCAGGTATGAGGCCAGCGCACCAATGATCATCGTGTGCGACAGCGAGTCGTACAGCACGGTCTCCACCGGACCGCCGGCCTTGGCCACCGCACGCGCCAGGTTCACGGTGTTGCTGACCCAGAGCACGGTGTCGTCGCGGCCGTGCATCAGCAGCAGTGGCGGATTCTGCCCGTCGACGTAGTAGATCGGCTGCGAGTAGGCGAAGCGGTCCACCGGGCCGAACAGGTCACGCAGGTCCGGCGCGGTGATCGGCATGAAGTCGTAGGCGCCGGCGAGCCCGATCATGCCGCGCAGCCAGGTGCGGCTGCCGCCGACCTGCTTGAGATAGTCCTCGTTGAGCGCCAGCAGCGAGGCGATGTGCGCCCCGGAGGAGTGGCCCATGACGAACAGCTGGTCCGGATCGCCGCCGTAGCTGCGCGCGTTGTTGCGCGCCCAGCGCACCGCGCGCGCGGCGTCTTCGACAAACGCCGGGAAACGCACCGCCGGATACTGGCGGAAGTCGACGATCATCACGACGAAACCGCGCGAGGCCAGCGCCTGGCCGACGAACTTGTAGTCCTCCTTGCGGCCTTCGCTCCAGCGCCCGCCGTGGAAGAACACGATCACCGGCGCGCCGGCAGCCTGCGGCGGCCGGTACACGTCGAGCCCGAGATTGCGGCCGCGGTCGTAGGGGGCACCGGCGGTGAGCTCGAAGCCGGTGTCGCTGGCGAAGCGGTTGAGGGCCTTCGACGAGGTGCAGCCGGCCAGCATGGACAGCAGCGCGGCGGCGAGCAGGATCAGCGGGCGGTGAGTCATCGGATAGCGCGGTTTCATCACGCCGCTATGGTAGCCTGCGCCGCGCACTTGCCGCATGACCTGCGGCCCGATAACCGCTTCGACCGCTGGGGGGCTGGTCACCATGCTCACGACTCTCATCTGGCTCGCGATCGCCGCCGCGCTCGCGGTGTATGTGATCATCCTTTACAACGGACTGGTGACGCTCAAGCACGCGGTCGCCAAGGCCTGGAGCAACATCGACGTGCTGCTCAAGCAGCGTCACGACGAACTGCCCAAGCTGGTCGAGACCTGCAAGCAGTACATGCAGTTCGAACGCGACACGCTGGAAAAGGTGATGGCGGCGCGCTCGGCGGCCAACAGCGCGCGCGAGCGCAGCGACGTCAAGGGCGTGGGCCAGGCCGAGAACGCGATGCGGCTGGGGCTGGGCAACATCGTCGCCACCGTCGAGGCCTACCCCGAACTCAAGGCCAACCAGGCGATCCAGCAACTGCTCGGCCGCATCACCGGGATCGAAAACGCGATCGCCGACCGCCGCGAGTTCTACAACGAGGCGGTCAATCTCAACAACGTGCGCATCGAGCAGTTCCCCGACGTGATCGTCGCGCGCCTGTTCGCCTTCAGGCCGGCGGAGCTGCTGGTGTTCAGCGAAGAGCAGAAGAAGGACGTCGACCTGCGCGCGCTGTTCCGCAGCTGAGCGCGTGACGCCGCCGTCCGTCTGGCTGGGCGAGCTGGCGCAGGCGCTCGCCGCCGCCGACCCGGGTGATTTCTGGTTCTGGACCGTGGCCAGCCTGGTCGCGGCCGTGGCCAGTTTCGCCGCCGCCTTCCATGCCTTGCACCGCGCGCGCCTGATCGAGAACATGGCGACCTCGCGCGTGCGCTCGGCGGCGCAGGGTTACGTCGAGCTCGAGGGCTTCGCGCGCCTGCTGCCCGGCCCGGAGATCCGCTCGCCGCTGAGCGGCGCGCGCTGCTGCTGGTGGCGCTACCGCATCGAGCGGCGCGAGACCGTCTGGCGCAACGGCAGGCGCAGTTCGGACTGGCGCACGATCGAATCCGGCACCTCCGACGAACTGTTCGTGCTCGCCGATGCCACCGGCGCCTGCGTGGTCGACCCCGACGGCGCCAGCGTCCATCCCAGCCTCAAGCGCCAGTGGCGCGGCACCCACCGGCGTCCGCAGCGGATTCCGGACCAGACGCCCTGGCTGCAATGGGGCGACTACCGCTACAGCGAGCAGCTGCTGCAGGTGGGCGATCCGCTCTACGCGCTGGGCTGGTTCCGCACCCAGTCGGCGCACCTCGAGATCGACGAGGCCGCCGACCTCGCCGCGCTGCTGCGCGAGTGGAAAGCCGACCAGCAGGCGCTGCTGGCACGCTTTGACGCCAACCGTGACGGCCAGATCGACCTGCGGGAGTGGGAGGCGGTGCGGCGCAGCGCACTCGAGCAGGTGCGCAGTGCGCACGTCGAGCGCACGCTCGATCCGGACATCCATGTGCTGTGCCGGCCGCCGGACCGGCGCAGCTACCTGCTGTCGACGCTGTCCCAGCACGCGCTGGCGCGCAGTCTGCGCCTGCGCGGCGCGCTCGGGCTGATCGCCGCGCTGCCGGTCGGCAGCTTCGGCCTGTTCGCGCTGACCGTCCGCGGACTGCTGTGAGGGCGGCACGCCCGACTCGCAAACCACTTTTATATCAGCGCGTTGCGATATTCTGACTGGAAATCGCGCGGAGCCATCCCCAGGATAGGTCTCCCTCCCCGATGCTGTACGCGATGAACAACCCGCTGCTCGCCGACGCTGTCGGCACCCCCCTGCCCGCATTCGACCGCATCCTGCCCGAGCACGCCGAGGCGGCGCTGGATGAAGTCTTGGCGCAGAACCGCGAAGCGCTGCGGGTACTGCTGGAGCGCGAGCAGGCGCCCGACTGGAACAGTCTGATCGAACCGCTCGAGGAACTGGGCGACCGGCTGCAGCGGGTCTGGGGCCCGGTGTCGCACCTGTTCAGCGTCTGCAGCACGCCGCAGTGGCGCAAGGCCTACAACGCCTGCCTGCCCAAGCTCACCGCGTACAGCATCGAGCTGTCGCAGTCCGAGCCGCTGTTCCGCGCCTACCAGGCGCTCGCCGATGCACCGGCCTTCGCCGATTTCAGCAGCGCGCGGCGCAAGGTGGTGACCGACGCCCTGCGCGATTTCCGCCTCTCGGGCATCGGCCTGCCCGAAGATCAGAAGGCGCGCTACAAAGAGCTTTCGCTCAAGCTCTCCGAACTGCAGACCAAGTTCGAAGAGAACCTGATGGACGCGATCCAGGCCTGGAGCAAGCACGTCACCGACGAAGGGCTGCTCGCCGGCATGAGCGACGCGGCGCGTCAGGCGGCGCGCGAGAAGGCCGCCGCCAAGAGTCTCGACGGCTGGCTGCTGACGCTCGATTTTCCCAGCTACGACGCGGTCATCACCTACGCCGACAACCGCGAGCTACGCCGCGAGCTGTACACCGCCTACGCCACGCGCGCGTCCGACCAGGGCCCGCAGGCCGGGCAGTTCGACAACGGCGCGCTGATCGCGGAGATCCTGTCGCTGCGCCACCAGCTCGCGCAGCTGCTCGGCTACGCCAATTATGCCGAGCTGTCGCTGACGACGAAGATGGCAGAGTCGCCGCAACAGGTGGATGACTTCCTGTCCGATCTCGCCCGCCGCGCGCGGCCGCGGGCGCAGGCGGAACTCGACGAGCTGCGCCGGTTCGCCGCCGAGCTCGACGGCCCGTCCGACTTCCAGCCCTGGGATGCGGCCTACTATTCCGAGAAGCTCAAGGCCCAGCGTCTGGGCCTGAGCGAAGAGGAGCTGCGCCCCTACTTCCCGCTGCCGGCGGCGCTGCGCGGCATGTTCTCGCTGGTCGAGCGCCTGTACGGCATCCGCATCGAGCCGGCACCGGGCATCGCGGTCTGGCATCCGGACGTGAGCACCTGGGCACTCAAGGACAGCAGCGGCGCCGAGTTCGGGCTGTTCTACCTCGACCCCTACGCGCGCGACGAAAAGCGCAGCGGCGCCTGGATGGACGAGTGCGTGGTGCGCCGGCGTCATGCGCACGGGCTGCAGCAGCCGGTGGCCTATCTGGTCTGCAACTTCACGCCGCCGCTGCAGGGCAAGCCGGCGCTGCTGACCCACGACGAAGTGCTGACGCTGTTCCACGAGTTCGGCCACGGCCTGCATCATCTGATGACGCAGGTGGATGAAGCCTCGGTGTCCGGCATCCGCGGCGTGGCCTGGGACGCGGTCGAGCTGCCGAGCCAGTTCATGGAGAACTGGGCGTTCGATCCGCCGACGCTGCGCGGCTTCGCCCGCCACTGGGAAAGCGGCGAGCCGCTGCCGGACCCGATGATCGAGCAGCTGCGTGCGTCACGCACCTTCCAGTCCGGCATGGCCACGGTGCGCCAGCTCGAGTTCGGCCTGTTCGATCTGCGCCTGCACCGCGACTACGATGCGGCGCGCGGCGCGCAGGTGCTGGAGACGATCGAGGCGGTGCGCAGCGAGGTGGCGGTGATGCAACCACCGGCCTTCAACCGCATGCCGTGGAGCTTTTCGCACATCTTCGCCGGCGGCTACGCGGCGGGCTACTACAGCTACAAGTGGGCCGAGGTGCTGTCGGCCGACGCCTTCGCCGCGTTCGAGGAAGCCGGCTTTGCGCCCGAAACCGGCATCCGCTTCCGCGACACCGTGCTGGCGCAGGGCGGATCGAAGGAAGCGATGGACCTGTTCATCGAATTCCGCGGCCGCAAACCCAGCGTCGAGGCACTGCTGCGGCACAGTGGCCTGAGCGAAGCCAGCGCCGCATAAGCCGTGGCGGTGACCCGCCGCTGAGACCGCCGTGCCGCCGGCGGGCTACGCGGCGCGGATCTCGCGCGTATCGACTTCCTTGTCGTTGTCGTCGACGGTCACCAGACGCACCGTGAAGCCCCACAGCCGGTGCAGATGCTTGAGCACCTGGTCGGCCGCAGCGTCGAGCGGCCGGCCGCGATGGCGGCGGTGACGCAACGTCAGCGAGCGGTCGCCGTGCCGGTCGTAGCGCACGATCTGCACGTCGGGGATCTGGTTGTCGCGGTTGTACTGCGCCGCCAGCAGGCGCCGCACGCGGCGGTAGCCCTCGTCGTTGTGGATCGCATCGATCACCAGCGCGTCCTCGCCCTCGTGATCGGCGACCGCGAACAGGCGGAACTCGCGGATCAGGCGCGGACTCAGATACTGGCCGATGAACGACTCGTCCTTGTAGTTGCGCATCGCAAAGTCGAGCACCTTGCGCCAGTCACCGCCGGCGATGTCGGGAAACCACGTGCGGTCCTCGTCGGTCGGCGCCTCGCAGATCCGGCGCAGGTCCGAGAACATCGCAAAGCCGAGCGCGTAGGGATTGAGGCCGCCATAGCCGCGCTGGTCGTAGCCGCGCTGGGTGATGACGTTGGTGTGCGCGCTGAGAACTTCGAGCATGAAGCCGGCGTCCACCAGACCCTTGTCGAACAGCCGGTTGAGCAGGGTGTAATGCCAGAACGTGGCCCAGCCCTCGTTCATGATCTTGGTCTGGCCCTGCGGGTAGAAGTACTGCGCCATCTTGCGCACGATGCGCACGATCTCGCTCTGCCACGGCTCCAGGCGCGGCGCGTGCTTCTCGATGAAGTACAGCAGATTCTCCTGCGGCTCCGGCGGATACATCGGCTCCGCCCGGCGCTGCTTGCGGTCGTGATGATTGCGCGCTTTCTTCGGCACGGTGCGCCAGATGTCGTCGAACTGCTTCCACGCATGGCGTTCGCGCTCGACCTGCCGCTGCCGCTCCTCCTCGACCGACAGCGGCGTCGGGTGATGGTAGCGATCAACGCCGTGGCTCATCAGCGCGTGACAGGAATCGAGCACGGCCTCGACCGCGTCGGTGCCGTAGCGTTCCTCGCAGTGCATCACATACTTTCGCGCGAACACCATGTAATCGATGATCGCGTCGGCGTCGGTCCACTGGCGGAACAGGTAGTTGCCCTTGAAGAAGGAGTTGTGGCCATAGCAGGCGTGCGCCACCACCAGCGCCTGCATCGCCATCGTGTTCTCCTCCATCAGGTAGGCGATGCAGGGGTTGGAATTGATGACGATCTCGTACGCCAGGCCGGAAAATCCTTTGCGATAGGATTTTTCCTCCTGCACGAAGTGCTTGCCGAACGACCAATGATGATACATCAGCGGCATGCCGACCGACGAATGCGCGTCCAGCATCTGTTCGGCTGAAATGATCTCCACTTGATTGGGATAGGTATCGAGCCCCAATTCCTCCCGCGCGATTTCCTCGATCGCGTCGTAGGTCTTGTCGAGTATGTCGAAGGTCCATTCGGTC
>JBFHQK010000061.1:0-11394 GCA_041592255.1 Fontimonas sp. | reverse complement strand
CGTGGGGCAGGCCACCGCGCAGACCGAAGATGTCACCGGCGGCTTGCTGCCAATCGGCTTCACGCCGCAGCCGCGCATCGGCCGCATCGAGATGGGTCACGCCATCGGGCCCGATCAGGATCACAACTACGTCTACGCGATCGTGCAGGACGCGGTGCTGCTCAACGGCGGCGTGCCGCTGCTCGATCTGCCCACCGACGATGCGCTGCCGACGCTGCCGCTGGACTGCGAGACCCTGCCCGAAGGCGACCCGCAGTTCATCTGCGAGCTGGCCACCCAGGGCTTCAGCCCGACCGCGCTCAATGGCGTCTATGTCTCGCCCGATTTCGGCGACACTTGGATCCGCATGGCCGACGACGTCGAGCTGACCTACGCCGGCATTGCCACCGGCTCGTCGCTGGCGGCGGTGGTGGCGCTGGGCATCGGGCCGGGCGTGCAGGCCTGGTACGACCTGTGGATCAAGCCGGACCCGACCAGCGTCGACCCGGCCGGTCTGGGCATTCCGACCCGGCTGGCGTTCGGCATGGAGGAGATCTGGAAGAACCGCGTCAACCTGCCGCTGACGGGCCTGGAGCAGACCCCCAGCGACTTCAAGGTGATCGGCACCTACTTCGCCGGCAACACCTGCCTGTTCCTGCTCGGCAACCTCGGTCTGGGCGAAACCCCGCCGGTGTGTCCGTTCCGTGACGGGCTGCTGACCAACATCACCACCACCCATCCGGACCAGCACGACGCGATTTACATCCCCGACCCGACCCGCGGCGGCGTCTGGCTGTTTGTCGGCCACGACGGCGGCGTCAACAAGCAGTATTCGGCCGACGCACTGACCGACGATTTCGACAACACCAAGTGGGGCAACGGCGCCAACCGCGGCTTCTACACGCTGATGAACTACGGCATCAGCGTCGCCAAGGACGGCACCGTCTACTACGGCCTGCAGGACAACGCCTCCGGCAAGATCGAGCCGGACACGCGCCGGCAGCTGCGCATCTATGTCGGCGACGGCATGTGGACCGCGGTCGATCCGGACAACGCCGATGTCGCCTACTACCAGACGCCCGGCCTGTCGCTGGTGCGCACCACCGACGGCGGCAAGTCCACCGAATATGCCGACGACTTCGACGTCGGCTCGGCGCACTTCCTCAGCCCGTTCCGCATGGATCCGCGCGACGCCGATCATCTGGTCGCCGCCGGCACCAAGGTCGCCGAGACCCTCGATGCCGCGACCGACGCCAGCTGGACCACGGTGTTCGATCTGGGCCGCAACGAGCTCACCGGCAGCGCGTTCCAGTCGCGCGGCGCCCTCGAAGTGCGCGGCGATGCGGTCTACGTCGGCGCCTGCGGTCCGTGCAACATCACGGCGGCGGGCGGCCAGTTCCAGTCGCGGCTGGCCACCAACGTCGGTGGCAGCGCGCCGCCCAAGGCCGGCAGCAGTGACGGTTGGCATGTCGCCAGCGCCCACGGGCTGCCCAATCGCTATCTCTACGACATCGCCATCGATGATGCCGATCCCGCGACGGTCTATGTCGTTCTCGGCGGCTACTCGACGGCGCGCTGGCTGCCGGACGGCCAGTATCTCGACAGCAACCCTGATCGCGGCGGCGGTTTCGTCTACAAGTCCACCGACGCTGGCGAGACCTTCACCGACATCACCGGCAACCTGCCGCGCGTCATCAGCACCGCGATCGTGCAGCGCGGCACCCAGCTGATCGTCGGCACCGACCTTGGCGTGTTCATCTCGTCGGACCTCAATGGCAGCGACTGGGCGCCGCTGGGCGATCTGCCGGCGGTGCCGGTCAACGATCTGGTGCTCAAGCCCGGCGACGACCGGCAGCTCTTCGCCGGCACCTTCGGGCGCGGGGTGCAGGTCTACAACTTCGCCAACGCCACCAGCGGCAGTGGCAGCGGCGGCGGCCGCACGGCGGACGCCGGGCGCTTCGGCGGATCCATGCCGGGCGTGCTGCTGCTCGTGCTGCTCGCCGCCGCGGGCCTGCGCCGGCGGCACTGAGGCCGGCAAGCGGTCGGCAGTGAAACACGGGGCGCCTTCGGGCGCCCCGTTTTGTTTGGGCCTGGGTGACAATACCGGGCCGCACCTTGTTCGTTGCCCTGCCTCCACCGTCCATGTCGCTGCCCCCTTCGCCCCGCACCGATCGCGAGGCTGGCGTGAGCCGGCGCCGCGTGTTTGCGCCGCAGTGGCGCCTGGCCGCGGACACCCTCGCCGCGGTGGTCGAACAGGGGCGCGCCGCCGACCGCCTGCTGCAGGAAGCCTTCCGCACGCAGCGGCAGATGGGCGGGCGCGACCGCGCCGTGGTCACCGACCTGGTCTACGGCACGCTGCGCGACCTGCGCCGGCTGCAGCGGATCGCCGGGTCCGACCGCGCCGAGCACTGGTGCGCGCTGCACGCGCTCGACTGCGGGCTGGCCGATGGCGCGCAACTCGGCGCGCTGGGGCTGGCCGATGCCGCGGCGCTGCAGGCGGCGTTGCAGCAGTTCGACGCCGCGACGCTGACCCCGGCGCAGCGCCACAACGTGCCCGACGCGATCTGGGCGCACTGGTGCGCCGAGCGCGGCGATCAGGCCAGCGCGCAGCTGGCCGATGCGCTGCGCGCGCAGGCCCCGGTCGATTTGCGCGTGAACAGCCTGCGCGCGACGCGCGCCGAGGCACAGGCGGCGCTGGCGGCGCAGGGCATCGACGCGGTGCCGACGCCCTGGGCGCCGCTGGGGCTGCGGCTGCCCTGGCGCGCCGCGCTGCAGGCCAGTGCGCCGTATCGCGAGGGCTGGATCGAGCCGCAGGACGAAGGCAGCCAGCTGCTGGCGCTGCTGGTTGCGGCGCGCCCCGGCGAGCGCATCGCCGACTACTGCGCCGGCGCCGGCGGCAAGACCCTGGCGCTGGCGGCGCAGATGCAGGATCGGGGTGAACTGGTGGCGATGGACCGCGATGCCGGCCGCCTGCAGCGCCTGCGTCCGCGCCTGCAGCGCGCCGGCGTGCACTGCGTGCGCCTGCAGCCCCTGCCGGCGACCGCGGAGCAGCACTTCGATGCGGTGCTGGTCGATGCGCCGTGCTCCGGCACCGGCACCTGGCGGCGCCAGCCCGAAGCGCGCCTCAAGCCGCTCGACCTGCCGGCGCTGACGCGCCTGCAGGCGCAGATCCTGGCCGATGCTGCCGCGTGCGTGCGACCCGGCGGGCGCCTGATCTACGCCACCTGCAGCCTGCTGCGCGCGGAGAACCAGGGCGTGATCGAGCCGTTTGTGGCCGCGCACAGCGACTTCGTCGTCGAGGACGCCGGCAACGTGCTCCAGGCCGGCGGCGTCGATCTGCCGGGCCGCATGCTGCAGCTCGACCCGCAACGCCACGGCACGGACGGATTCTTCGGCGCCTGCCTGCGCCGGCGCGCTACGGCGTAGTGCCGATCCGGTATTTCTTCAGCTTGTACCAGACCGAGCGCTCGCTGATCTGCAGCAGCTGCGCGGCGCGGGACTTGTTGCCGTCGGACTGGCGCAGGGCTTCGCTGATCAGGCGGATTTCGAGCGCCTCGACGGCCGGCTCGAGGCGCAGATCCAGCGGCGTGTCCGGCGCGCTGGGCGCGGTCGTGCCGCGCGGCGCGCCGGCCAGCGGAAAGTGCGTGAGATCGAGCGGGCGGCCGCCGCTGAGAATCAGCGCGCGCTCGATCATGTTGCTGAGCTCGCGCACGTTGCCGGGCCAGTCGTAGCGCTGCAGGTGCTCGAGCGCCTGCGCGCTGATGCCAGGGGCGGCCGGCGCAGCCTGCGGCTGGGCCGGTGCGTGCAGCGCGATGAAATGGCGCACCAGCTCGGGGAGATCCTCGCGGCGCGCGCGCAGCGGCGGCAGTTCGATGGCGAACACGTTGAGGCGGAAATACAGATCCTCGCGCAGGCGGCCGTCGCGGATCGCCTGCTGCGGTGCGCGGTTGGTGGCGGCAATGACGCGCACGTCGAGTTCGATGCCACGGTCGCCGCCGAGGCGCTCGACGATGCCGTCCTGCAGCACGCGCAGCAGCTTGGACTGCAGCGCCACCGGCATCTCGGTGATTTCGTCGAGGAACAGCGTGCCCTTGTCGGCGAGTTCGAACTTGCCGATGTGCTGGCGCAGCGCGCCGGTGAACGCGCCTTTTTCGTGGCCGAACAGCTCGCTTTCGAGCATCTCGGCCGGGATCGCGGCGCAGTTGACGGCAACGAAGAGCTGGTCGCGGCGCGCTGAGGCTCGGTGGATCGCGCGGGCGACCACCTCCTTGCCGGTGCCGGTCTCGCCGGTGAGCAGCACCGAGGCGCGCGTGGGGGCGACCTGGGCGATCTGCGTGCGCACCTGCTGCAGCGCCGCGCTGCTGCCGACCAGCCCCTCCCAGTTGTGCTCGATCTGTTCGCGCAGATAGTCCTTCTGCTGCAGCATCTCGCGCACGCTGAAGACGCGGCTGATGGCCAGGTCCAGGGTTTCGACGTCGAACGGCCGCAGCAGGTAGTCGCAGGCGCCCAGGCGCATCGCCTCGACTGCGCTTTCGATGCTGCCCTGGGCGGTGATCATCACCAGCGGCACCTCGTTGCCGGCCTCGCGCAGCTTGCGCAGCAGCTCGATGCCGCTCATCAGCGGCATGCGCAGGTCGCTGATGACCAGATCGACGCGCGTGTCCTGCAGCAGCTCGAAGGCTTCATGGCCGTTGGCGGCGCTGTAGGTCTTGTAGCCCCGGCGCGCGAGCATGATCTCGAGCACGCGGCGCATGTTGGCTTCGTCGTCGACGACGAGGACGCGGATGTCTTTCATGCGGTGGATTCTTGCGCAGGCAGCCAGACCCTGAACAGGGCGCCGCCCAGGGGACTGTCGTCGGCGACGATGTCGCCGCCGTGCTGGCGCAGGATGCGGCGCACCACCGCCAGACCGAGTCCGACACCGCCTTCGCGCCGGAACACGAAGGGCTCGAAGATCTGCCTGCGGTCGTCCATCGGAATGCCGGGGCCATCGTCGGCGACTTCGATCAGCAGGCGGCCGCTGTCGTCGCGGGTGGCGACCTCGACCTGGCCGCCGCGCGGCAGCACCTGCAGCGCGTTCATCACCAGATTCAGCAGCACCTGGGTGATCTGCTCGGCGTCGCAGTCGATGACGAAGCGCTGCGCCGCGCAGCGCAGCTGCAGCGTCACGCCGCGGTCACGGATCTGCGCGGCGAGCAATGCCGCGGTGTGGGCGATCAGCGCGTGCACGTCGGTGGGCGTGCGCTGCGGCGCACGCGTGCGGGCGCTGTCGAGCATCGAGCTGACCAGGCGGTTGAGGCGTCCGGTTTCGGTGTCGATGATGCCCAGCAGCTCGCGCGCCTCGGCCGACAGGCCGGTTTCGCTGCGCAGCATCTGCGCCGACGAGCGCAGGATGCCCAGTGGTGTACGCACTTCGTGGGCGAGCAGGGCGGTGATTTCGCCCAGCGCCGCGAGCTTGGAGGCCTGCACCAGCGACTGCTGCGAGTGCTGCAGCGCGGCGATCATGTGCGCGAAGCTGCGGCTGAGCTCGCCGATCTCGCCGGGGCCGCCGGGCGGCGTGGCCGGCAGCTCGCCGGGTTCGGTGTAGCGGCGCGTGAACTCGGTCAGCGCCACCACCGGGCGCGCGATCACCGCGGCCAGCCACCACGCCGCGGCGATGCTGGCCGCGACCATCGCCGCGAGCAGGCCGGCGAAAGTCCAGGCCATCTGCTGCACCGGCGCCAGCGCCACGTCGCGGGACTGCAGCAGCAGCGTGGTCCAGCCAAAGCCGGCAAAGTCGCCGATGCCTTGCGAGCGCTGGTGGCCGGCAATGACGTCGGCGGCCATCAGCGGGGCGCCCGGCCGCGAGGCCACGCCGCTGCCGCCGGCGCCGATGTGCCATCCGGGCAGCGCCGAGCCCAGGCCGATGCCCAGCGCGCGCAATCCCTGCGAAGCCGCCAGCGGGCGGCCGTCCCCATCCAGCAGCAGCAGCTGGCGCGACGGCGCCGCGCTGCCGTCGAGCAGGGTCTGCAGCTGCGCGCCGTCGACATCGAGCACCAGCTCGCCGATCCATCCGGCGGTGAACTGCGATTCGATCGCGCTGCGCAGCCGCAGGCGCAGTCCGTCGCCGACGACAACGGGCTGCTCCAGCCGCACCGTGCCGCCGGGCAGGTCCGCCGACAGCCACGGCTGCGGCGCCGGCAGCTGCGTGTCGAGCTGCGCCGGGGCGCTGCTGGCGACGACGTGGCCGCGCGGGTCGACCGCGTGCAGGTCGAGATACAGGTCGCCGTGACGGCGCTTGATCTCGGCGAGGAAGTTCGACAGCCGCTTGTCGACGTCGTGCAGGCGCAGATCCTGCATTACTTCGAGGTGGTTCCAGGTGCTGGCGTTGAGCAGGCGCTCGCGCAGCAGCTTGTCGATATCGGCGGAGACCGACGCCGCCGAGCGCAGCACGCCGTCCTCGATCTCGGCAAGCATCGCAGCGCGCGTGCGGTTGAAGGCGAGCGCGGTCAGCAGCGTCGCCGGCAGCAGGCTGACCAGCAGCAGCGTGAGCAGCAGGATGCGGCGAATGCTCACGCGCGGGTCGGTCGGCGGGTGCGGGAGAGGATCATGACTGGCCCTAGAATATCGCGCTGCGTCGCAACGGCGCGTTGCTCCGGACCTGGCGTGAACCGATCCTCGAAAGCGGTCCCTGTGTGTTGCGCGGTCATCGGGCTCGCGCTGCTGCTCGCGTCCGCGGCGCCGCAGGCGCGCGCCGACGCCGCCGCGCTGGATCCGGTGGCGCCGCGCTACGAACTCGGGCTGGGGTACAAGCTGGGTCAGAGCGACTTCACGCTCGGTGGCTACGCCGAGGCGGCGTTCCAGGACGCCGAGGGGACCCAGCCCTGGCGCGCGGCGCTGGCATCGCTCAGCGGCATCCTGTGGTGGGATGACGGCGGTCGCTGGCGCTTCTTCGCCGAGATCGAGCTCGACGACGCGCTGGTGCTGCAGCCCGGCGACCTCACCACCGACGACGCCACGCCGGTGCTCGAGCGCTTTCATTTCGACTACGCCCACGCCGATGCGCTCAAGCTGCGGCTGGGCAAGTTCCTGACCCCGGTCGGGCGCTGGAACCTGATCCACGCCGCGCCGCTGACCTGGACCACGTCGCGGCCGCTGATCACCGAGGCGACGTTTCCGACCAATGCGACGGGGGCGATGGTCTACGGCGTGCTGCCGTGGACCGACGAAGGCGTCGAGTACTCGCTCTACACCTCGCCGGGGGAGGAACTGTTCCCGGCCAAGGACGTCGATACCTTCCGCGAGGCCTTCGGGCTGCGCCTGGCCGCGACGCTGCTGCCGCGCACCCAGGTCGGTCTGTCGTTTGCGAGCTTCGAGCAGGACAGCACGCCGGAGCGCAAGACGCTCTATGGTCTGGATTTCGGCGCCTCGTGGCGCCGCTTCGAACTGTCCGGCGAGCTGGCCTACCGGACGCGCGATTTCGGCGAGGATCAGATCGACGAACGCGGGCACTATCTGCAGCTGGTGTCGCCGCTGGGCGCGCGTCTGTACGCGGTACTGCGCTACGAGGGCTTCCAAGAGTCCGGTGCCGGTCGCGACATGAGCCTCTACCTCGGCGGCCTGACCTGGCGGCCGCGGCCGGGGCTGGCGCTCAAGGCCGAGTATGGCAAGGCGACCGACAACGACATCCGCGTGCGCGACGGTCTGCGCGCCTCGATCGCGGTGCTGTTCTGATGCGGGCGTGGCGGAGGTCCGTCGGCTGCGGCGCGGCCGCACTGCTGGCGGTGGCCAGCGTCTGGCCGCTGCGCGCCGCCGAGCCGGTGCTGGCGGTGATCGTGCACCCGGCCGCCGACACCGGTGCGCTCGACGCCGAGGCGCTGGCGCTGATCTACAAGCGGCGCAAGCTGTACTGGCGCGACGGTGCGCGCATCCAGCCGGTGAACCTGCCGGCGGATCACGCCCTGCGCCGCCGGTTTTCGGCCGCGGTGCTGCATCTGGCGCCGGAGGCGCTCGACGAATACTGGAACGCGCAGTACTTCCATGGCGTGCTGCCGCCGCACGTGCTGGCCTCCGAGGATGCGATGCTGCGTTTCGTCGGCGCGACCGCGCAGGCGATCGGCTACCT
Organism: Fontimonas sp.; assembly: GCA_041592255.1. GTDB lineage: Bacteria > Pseudomonadota > Gammaproteobacteria > Nevskiales > Nevskiaceae > Solimonas. The sequence goes on along the minus strand of JBFHQK010000061.1, from coordinate 3,311 downwards.
GAGCCCCTGCGCGCTCGACGACAGCGTGCGCCTGGTCCTGCTGATCGATGGACACGGGCAGGTGCTGCCGGCGCAGGCGCCGCTGCCGGCCTGCCCTTAGCGGGCCGGCGGCTGCAGGAAACGTCTGCAATTTTTGCAGGCACGCCAGGTCCTGCAGTCCGCTGCCGCCGTCTGCGCGCAGCAGCACCTTCGCACGATCAATGGGTTAGGCGCGGCGTCGCGCGGGTCCGGGACTTGCGTCCCGCAGCGGACGCTCCGCTGGCCGGAGCGCATCACCGCGAACCGGAGACGAGTGCCCATGGATGCCATCACCGCCGCAATGCCGGTCCCGCAGCCGCGGACCGCATCGCGACACTTGTTTGCAGCCCAGGGCTGGGCCTGGCTGCGCCCGCTCTGGATCCTGGGCCTGGTCTACCTCGGCGTATCGGCCAGCGTGCGCCTGCTGCTGTGGGTGGCTTTCGGGCGCGTGGACGGCGTCAGCGCAGCCGATCTGCCGGCGATTCTTGCGCTCGGCTCGATCAACGACGCGATGCAGACGCTGTACCTGATGCTGCCGCTGTCGCTGCTGCTGGTCCTGGCGCCGCGGCTGGCGCAGCGCCGGCGGCTGCTTGCCGTACTGGCGTGGGCGGTGCTCGCGGGCATGCTGTTTGTCGGCGCCGCCGAGTATTTCTTCTTCGAGGAATTCGATTCGCGCTTCAACCTGGTCGCGGTCGACTACCTGATCTATCCGACCGAAGTCATCGGCGGTATCCGTGATGAGTATCCGGTGGGGCCGCTGCTGGCCGCGATCGCCGTCGCCGCAGCACTGGCGACCTGGATGCTGCGCTCGCGCCTGTACGTCAAGCCAGACCTGCCGGCGCCCCGTCGCCGCCATCGTCTGGCGGTGCTGACGATGCATGCCGGTCTGGTGTCCGCCGCAACGCTGCTGTGGACCGCCAGCGCGCTGGCCGTATTCGACAACCGGACCGCCAACGAACTGACCGCGAACGGGCCGGCGCGCTTCTTTGCCGCGCTGCACAGCAATCACATCGACTATCCGGTTTTCTACCGCACCGGCGACACACGCGCGATGTTCGATCGTCTGGTTGCCGACCTCGGCCGCGGCGGCGGCGAGTTCGTCGACCTGCCGTCGGGCGACCTGACCCGGCGCTTCGCGGCCCGGCCACAGGGCCTGGGCAAGCTCAATGTCGTCATGCTGGTCGAGGAGTCGCTGGGCGCCGGGTTCGTCGGCGCCTACGGCGACACCCGCGGCCTCACGCCCGAGTTCGACCGGCTGGCGCAGGACGGCCTGCTGTTCACGCGGGCCTACGCCACCGGCACCCGCACCGTGCGCGGCCTCGAAGCGCTGACCGCCTCCTTGCCGCCGATTCCCAGCGAGTCGATCGTCAAGCGCGCCGGCAACGAGGACATCGCCACCTGGGCCAAGGTGATGAACCGCCTCGGCTACCAGTCGAGCTTCCTCTACGGCGGCTACGGCGCGTTCGACAACATGAACCATTATTTCGGCAGCAACGGCTTTGCCGTGGTCGACCGCGCGCAGCTGCCCGAACCGCAGTTCGCCAACGCCTGGGGGGTGTCCGACGGTGACCTGCTGCGCAGCGCGATCGATTACTTCGACGCCCGCGCCGCCGAGGCACAGCCGTTCTTCTCGGTGATCATGTCGACGTCAAACCACAAGCCGTTCACGTTCCCCGAAGGCGTGGACGGGGTGAAGCCGCGCGGCGGCGGACGCAGCGCCGGTGCGCGCTACGCGGATCACGCCATCGGCGAATTCATGCGCGCCGCGGCGCAGCGGCCGTGGTTCAAGGACACGCTGTTCGTGATCGTCGCCGACCACGATGCGCGCGTATACGGCCGCGCCGACATCCCGCTCAACACCTACGAGATCCCGCTGCTGTTCTACGCGCCGGGGCGTCTGCCGGCGGGCCGCATCGACACCCCGACCAGCCAGATCGACGTCGCGCCGACCGTGCTCGGGCTGCTGGGCCTGGCCTACGAGGCGCCGTTCTTCGGCCAGAACGTGCTGGCCTGGCCTGCGGACCAGCCGCGCACGCTGCTGTTCAATCACAACCACGACGTTGCCGCGCTGTCCGGCAATACGCTGTGCATCCTCGGGCTGCGCAAGACCGCGCACTGCCAGCACTACGAGCGCCTGCCCGGGGCGCCCGGACCGGCGACCACGCGCTTCAGCGAGGGGGGCGACGATCCGGCACTGATCGAGCTGGCGACCGCCTATTACCAGACCGCCTACACGCAGTTCAGTGAACGGCGCTACCGCTGATCCGCAGCCGCGTGCTGCGCCGACGCGCCGGTGGCTGGACCGGTATCTGCCGCTGGCGCTGCTGTTCGCCGGCGCGGCGCTGCTGGCCGAGTACACGCCGCTGGATCGCTGGGTGCTGGACGCCTTCTACGATCCGGTGCTCGGCGCCTTTCCGGCGCGCCGGGCCTGGTGGGCGCAGACACTGCTGCACAAGGGCCAGTCGGCGCTGATCGTGCTGGTGGCGCTGCTGGCGCTGGCCGGCTGGCTCGGTTCGTTTGCCCGCGCACGCTGGCGCGATCTGCGCCGCCCGGCGCTGTATCTGCTCGCCTGCATCGCGCTGACCACCTCTGCGGTGGGCGCGCTCAAGCAGCTGACGGCGCGCGACTGTCCGTGGGATCTCGATGTCTACGGCGGACAGCGTCCCCACCTGCATCTGTTCGCCGCGCCGCCGGCCGAGGGCAGGCCGGGGCGCTGCTTCCCCGGCGGGCACTCGTCGGGGGCATTTTCACTGCTGGCGCTGGGGGTGCTGGCGCGGCGCCGGCCGCGCGCCGCGGGCGCGCTGCTCGTCGGCGTGCTGGTTCTGGGGGGCAGCTATGCGCTGTGCCAGTGGCTGCGTGGCGCGCACTTTCCGTCCCACGACCTGTGGAGCGCCTTTGTCGCCTGGACGGTCGCACACGGGCTGGCGCCGCTGCTGGGCGGGCGTGCGCCGCCGCGGACACGGGCCGCGTGATCGCCGGCTGAGCGCCGCACGGCGGACCGGCGGTGCTGCCGCCGCGCCCTGCGGTTGCCGGTGACAACGGCGGCTGTGCATGCCGGCCTATACTGCCGGCATGGAACTGACGGTGATCCAGCGCCTGAGCAATGCGATCCGCACGCAGCGGGTCGATCGCGCCTTTGGCGGCGACACGCTGTGCCGCGTGCTCGAGGGCTACCTGCCCGACAAGCAGGTGGCCGAGGTGCGGCGCGCCGCCGAGTTCGCGACCAGCGTGCACGACGGCCAGCGCCGCACGTCCGGCGAGCCCTACGTCTATCACCCGCTGGCGGTGGCGCG
>JBFHQK010000060.1:0-11401 GCA_041592255.1 Fontimonas sp. | reverse complement strand
GGATGATGTGGCTTGCGATCAAGGACAGCAGCAGGAGCAGCATGGCGAACAGCCATGGCCCGTCGAGCGCTGCCATGCGCTCGGCCCCGGCCAGCGCAGCAGAGTGCGTCGAAGCCCCCTGCGGCGGCTGTACCGGGAGCACGGCGCTGAAGGCCGCCGTCGCGGTGCTCGATGATGGCGTCACGGACAGTAGTGTCGAGAGTCTCAGCAGCACAGCCATGGTTTCCGGATCTGGTCTTGATGCGCGCTCTGGCCCAGCGGAGGCCCCCGTTCACGGCCCACCACGCAAAGGCGCATGCGCCTGACGGCGAACGCCGGTGCCGGTTGGCCCGTGTTTCTGTTCAAGACCTGACGGTTGCGCGCGCGCATGCCGCGCGGCGGTCCCGCTCAGAGGGCGCTGGGGCGCGACCGCCGGTGCGCCCGCGCCGGAACTCGGGGCGGCCGGCGGATCGCTCAGGACTGCGGGGCGGGGGTGGGCGGCGGGGTTCGCGCCCGCCGTGCCAGCGCGACCATCGTCGCACGCACCGCGGCGGGGGTGGCCGCCGGTGCGTCGAAGGCGATGCGCAGGAGCCGTTTGCCGAGCATCAGGTCGAAGCCTTCGCTGTCGATGGCGCTCAGGCGTGGCGTCTGGCCCGCGGGGTCGAGTCCGTACAGTCGGCAGTAGTCGGTCATCGCGGGGACATGATCGGCGTTCATGTGCTCGATCATGCCGGTCTCGGTGACGGCGAAGGGGTTGGCGGTGCAGAGCGCGTCGGCGGCGATCCAGTGGATCCGGCCGAAGCCGCCGATGTAACGCGCCTTGACCGGTTCGATACGGTAGAAGGCGAAGTCGTGCGCCTGATGGTAGTCGATGGCGTGCGGAAAGCGCCGGTAGTAGCGGGTCGCCAGGGCGTCGACCTCGGCGGCATCCGCAATCCGCGCGGCGTCGCCGATCAGCGTCAGCCGCCCGCTGGCCTGGATGTCCTCGCCGCCTTCGATGATGGTGATCGACACGCGCGGGTCGGCGGCGATGTTCTTGGTGTGTTCGGCAAGATCGCTGATCAGGATCACCGGGCGGTTGTGCCAGTCGGTCGAAAACGTGATCACCGAGCCGAAGGGATAGCCCGGCACCGACCGGGACAGCGTCGACAGCACCCCCTGCTGGCTCGCGGCGTAGAGGCGGCGGGCGTCGCGGGCGGCTTCGGAATGGGGCATGGGGCAGGACTCCGGCGGTGCGCGTCCGCGTCAGGGCGGCGGCCAGCGCCGACACGGCACCGACAACCCGCTCCGTTCAGAAATAACCATTCACGCGGCGGAATTCAACGGGCGTCGGCGCGGCCAGGTAGCCGGCTGCAAATCGGCCGAGAATGCGCAGATGAACGCCGGGCGCCCTCCGCAACGCGGCACCCGGCCGGCGGCGGACGCGCTGGCCGGCCTGTCGCAGCTCGACCTGCTGCAGGCCGAGCTGGCGGGTCCGTGGCGATTGTGCGGCTTTCGCGCGCCCGCACTCGAGCAGCGCTACAACGACGAGATGCGTCCGCGCCGCGCGCGGCAGCGCACAATCATGTTCGCCATCGCCTTGGTCGTGTTTGCCACGGCGCCGTTTTACGGCCCGGCGTTGCTGCATACGCCGGCGGCGGTGACGCGGCTGTTCCGGCTGGTCGAGTTCGCCGGCATCGTGCCGCTGAGCGCGCTCGGATTGTGGTTCAACCTGCGCTGGCCGACGCGCGCCTGGGTGTCGACCTATACCCTGCTGGCGTCGGCGGCGATCGTGGTGCTGCTGATCGTGCTGCGCTATGCGGGGCTGTCGCATGGCTTTGTGATTCCATTCGAGATGCTGGCGATTGCGGTGATCGTCATCAGCGTGCTGTCCGGGCTGCGCACCTGGCGCATCTTCGCCCTGCTCGGCGTTGCTGCGACGGCGCTGCTGGGGATGGAGCTGTACACGCTGGGCGTGGCACCGCGATTCTGGTGGTCGGTGGTCGCTGCCGCGGTGACGTTCGCGTTCGCCGTTGCCGCCGAGATCGCGATGGACGTCGCCACGCGCCGCGCGTGGGTGATGGGTCAGCTGGCCGAGCTCTCGGGCATGCGCGACAGCCTGACGGGCCTGCCCAACCGCGCCTGGTTCGAGCGCGATGCCGAGCGCCTGCTCGCCCACGCGCGGCGCGAGCACACCCCGGTCGCGGTGATCCTGTTCGACGTCGACCATTTCAAGCCACTCAACGATACCCTCGGGCACGCCGCGGGGGACGACTGCCTGCGGCGGATCGGGCGCCTGCTGCTCGAGCGTTACGCGCAGCGCGCGCTCGACTTGCGTGCGCGCGTCGGCGGGGAGGAGTTCGCGCTGCTGCTCTGCAGCAGCGACCGCGACGGCGCGCTGCAGACCGCCGAGCAGCTCGTGCGCGACGTGCGTGCCCTGATGATCGCCAATCCGGGCGCGCCGGGGCTTGGCATCGTTACCGTCAGCGCCGGGGTCGTGCATGCGGTGCCGGCGCCCGATGAGGACATCTGGCAGCTCATGTCGCGCGCCGACCAGCGTCTGTACGAGGCCAAGCGCGCCGGCCGCAATCGCTGGTGCGGATAGCGCTCGGACCAGTAGTCGCCGCCCCGGGTGTCGCATTACGATGCGCCATGCTCGATGCTGCTGTGCCGTTGATCGACGACGATACCGCACGCTTCATAGAGGGCGGCGTGTCAGTCAGTGTGGCTGCGCGCGACCACCGGTTGCGCCCGTCGCTGGTGCGCGCCTGCGGGCTGCGGCTGGCGCAGGACCGGCGACTGTTGCGGATCCTCGTCGTGCGCGCCCAGGCAGAGCCGCTGCTGGCCGATGTCCTTGCGCACGGGCGCGTCGCGGTGGTGCTGAGCGAGGTGACTACTCACCGTACGCTGCAGATCAAGTCCATGCACGCCCGGGTCGAGCCCGCCGACGCCATGGACCGGGGCGCGGTCGAACAGTACGAGGCGCGCTTTGCCGCTCAACTCGATGCCATCGGCTACGCCCCGCCGTTCGTGCCGTCGCTGCTGGGCTGGCGCGGCGCCGAGCTTGCGGCCATCGTGCTGCAGCCTGACGCGCTGTACTCGCAGACGCCCGGTCCGCGCGCGGGCGTGAAGCTGCGGGGCGGCGCATGAGTCTGGTCGTCGACGACATCCGCGCCTGCCTCGAAGGTGGCGTGCCGGCGCTGCTGGCATCGTGTTCGGCCGATGGCGTCCCCAATATCACCTACGTGTCGCAGGTGCACCGCCTCGACGCCGCGCATGTGGCGCTGTCATTCCAGTTTTTCAACAAGACGCGCGAGAACATTCTGGCCAATCCCCAGGCAAGCGCCGAGGTGGTGCACCCGCGCAGCGCCGCGCGCTTTCGTATGCACCTGCGCTACCTGCGCACCGAGTCCGAGGGGGCGCTGTTCGAGAGCATGAAGGCCAAGCTCTCCGGAATCGCCTCGCATACCGGCATGAGCGGTATTTTCCGGTTGCAGGGGGCGGACATCTATCAGGTGCTGGCGATCGAGCCGGTGCCCAACCAGCCCATGCCGCTGACGAGCTGCGCGCGCAACCTGCTGCCCGGGCTGCGGCGGATTGCCGAGCAGATGGCGGCGCAGACGCAGCTCGACGCGCTGCTCGATACGCTGCTGGACGGACTCGACAGTGCATTGGGTATCGAACACAGCATGGTGCTGCTCAGCGAGCCCGGCGAATGCAAGCTGTACACGGTGGCGACGCGCGGCTACCCGAACTCCGGTGTCGGTGCCGAGATTCCGTTCGGTGCCGGCGTCATCGGCGTGGCCGCGGAACAGCGTGCGCCGATCCGGATCGCCTACGCCACGGCCGAGTACGCGTACGGCCGCGCCGTGCGCGAGGCTGCGCTGGCGCAAGGCATCGCCGACACGCTGGAAACCGAGATTCCGTTCCCCGGCATGCCGGCGCCGCACAGCCAGCTGGCGGTGCCGATCCGCTGCGGTACCGATCTGCTGGGCGTGCTCTACGTCGAGAGCCCCGAGGATCAGCGCTTCGGCTACGACGAGGAGGACGCGCTGCTGGCCCTCGCGAGCCAGCTGGCGGTGATGCTGCGTGCGCTGCGCGAAGAGGCCGAAGACGAGGCCGAACCCGCGGTCGGACCGGCGCCGACGCTATCCGGGCCGCGGGTCCTGACCTGCGTGCGCCACTACCGGGCCGATCACAGCGTGTTCCTCGACGGCGCCTACCTGATCAAGGGCGTGGCGGGTGCGATCTTGTGGAAGCTGCTGCGCGCACACGTCGACGAGGGACGCTGCGAGTTCAGCAACCGCGAGCTCCGTCTGGATGCATCGCTGCGGCTGCCCGACATCGTCGACAACCTCGAAGCGCGCCTGATTCTGCTGCGCAAGCGACTGGCCGAGCGCAGTGCCCACATCCGCATCGAGACCGCGGGCCGCGGCCGCTTCCGCCTCTGCGTCGATTGCCGCCTGCAGCTCGACGAGCCGGGTTGAGTCCGAACCACCGCGCGCTTGCGGCTTTCAAGGGGGGGGCGGGGGCTAGGCGAATGCGGCGCGCAAATGTGCCTTTTCGGGGGGCGAAAGGCGCGGCAGCAGCAGCGCCAACAGTCCCTCGAAGAACTCGCGGGGCGCGGCGGCTCGGAGATGGCCGAGCAGTGCATCGCGCTCGGGAGTGCTGATCGCCGGCAGCATCACGGCGAGGATGCGGGCGTTCTTGTCGGGCGGAATCGACGCCACCAGCGCGCGCTCGAGCGCGAGGATCTCGTCGTCGTGGTAGCAGTCCCACAGCACCGCGTTGTTGTACGACTCCTCCACCAGCATGTGTTCGAAGTTCTCGGCAACAAAGCTGCCGAGCTGCTGATACAGGGCTTCCATGCGCAGCGCACGGCATTCGGCGGACGCGCCGCGGATGCGCGCAATCTCGCGGTGCAGCGCCGCGATCGTGTCCAGGTGATGGACGTGGTCGGCGCTGGTCTTGTGTGCCGAGCCGGGGCTGCGCAGCTCCATCGCCGGATGGATGAAGTGGTTCTCGTGCTCCAGGTGCCAGCTGCACAGCTCCAGCAGCGATTCGACCGCAGCGAGCGCATCCGACACCTGGGCTTCGTCGGCGGGATCGGCGCGGCCGACGCGGGTCAAGGTTTCGCCCATCAGCGCCCGCAGGCCGCGGTGAATCTTGCTGTAGATGTTGTAGCGGGCGGAAGATGCACCCATGACGGCTCCGAAGCAGTGGCGTTACAGTCCGCGGATCCTAGGCAGACGGCGCGCCGCAGGTTGCTAAATCTTCCGTAAGCCGACCCTAAAACTTCGCTAAGCCGCGCGCGCGGCGCGCAGAACCTGCGCGCCAAATGCGCGGTCGAACGGCGATCCAACCGGAGGTATCGATGAGTCTGTTCGCCAAGTCGCGGGGTGACGATCATCCGCTGACGCCCGCCGAGTTCCCCGAGCCCGAGCTCGACATCGGCGTCGAGGCCGGCGCCCGGCAGTCCGCGGTGCTGGCCGGCGGCTGCTTCTGGTGCGTCGAGACCGTGTTCCGCCAGCTCAACGGCGTGGTCGAGGTCGTCGCCGGGTACGCCGGCGACACGGCCGCCACTGCGGACTACAAGACGGTCTGCAGTGGCGCGACCAACCATGCCGAGGTCGTGCGCATCGACTTCGACGCGACGAAGATCAGCTACGGGCAGCTGCTCAAGGTGTTCTTCTCCGTGGCCCACGATCCGACCCATCTCAATCGCCAGGGGAATGATGTCGGCCGGCAGTACCGCTCCGCGGTGTTCTATGCCGACGACGCCCAGAAACAGGTGGCGGAGCGCTACATGCGCACCCTCGAGCAGGCCGGCGCGTTTGCCGCCCCGATCGTGACGACGCTGGAGCCGCTGCAGAGCTTTTTCCGGGCCGAGGACTACCACCAGGACTACGCCACGCGCAATCCGGCGCAGCCGTACATCGCCGCCGTGGCACTGCCCAAGCAGGAGAAGCTGCGGCACTACTACGCCGATCGCCTGAAGACCGATGGCTGATCAGGGGCACGCCCGCACGACGATCGTGCTGACGCGGTTTGCGCGCAGCCGCCTGTTTCCGCTGTCCGGCCGCCGCAACGCCATCGTCGGTTGCAGCGCGGCGGAGTTCGAGCGCCATCTCAATGCACATGCGCCGCTGCAGGTGCTCCACGGCTACGCGCCGTTCTGCAAGCTGCATGTGCATCGCAACTGGACGGCGACCCGCTGCGCCACGCTCGCGATCACCGACGCGAACCGGCATCTGCTGCGCAGCGGCTACGAAGCGCGCACCCAGGACGAACTGCCGGTGCTCAACCGCTGGTTCGAAGGCGTCGAGCCCGACATTGCCGAGTATCTGATCGTGATTCTCTACAGCCGCGAGCAGATGGCGCTGGAAGGGGACCGGATCGCGGCCGACTGGGGCATCGTCGGCTGTCTGGCCACCATGGTGCCGGAGGAAACGCCGCTGGCCCCGATCACGATGATGCGCAACGCACTGGGCATCGCGCAGGGCGGCTCCGGGGTGCCGCTGGACCGCAACGCCTACCAGCGCAGCGTCGAGTTCTGGGATCGCCATGCCACCTGGCGCGAGCCTGCGTCGTGAGCTGAGCGCCGCGGCCCGCGTCTGCGGGCGCCGGCTCAGGCCAGCTTGTCGTCCGCGACGCGATAGTGCGGATCTTCGCGGTAGTTGATCTCGATCATCGAGCGGGCCTTGTCGAGCAGTTCGAGGCAGTCGCCGCTGAGATGGCGCAGTTTCAGGTGCTTGCCGGCACGCTGGTAGCGCTCGGCCAGCGTGTTGACGGCCTCGATCGCGGAATGATCCATCAGTCGGGCGCGGCGGAAGTCGATCTCGACCTCGTCGGGATCGTCCTTGGGCGAGAACTGCTGCTGGAATTCGGCGACCGAGGCGAAAAACAGTGTGCCTTCGGCTTGGTAGACCTTGCGGCCGTCGGGACGGGTCTCTGCGCTCAGCCGCACGTGCTTGGCGTGCTCCCAGGCGAACACCAGCGCCGAGACGATGACGCCGATGACCACGGCAATGGCGAGGTCGGCGTAGACGGTGACGCCGGCCACCAGCAGGCCGACGAACACGTCGGCGCGCGGGATCTTGCCGAACAGGCGGAAGCTGCCCCATTCGAAGGTCTTCTCGGCGACCACGAACATCACGCCGATCAGCGCCGCCAGCGGGATGCGCTCGATCAGCGCCGAGCCGAACAGGATGAACGACAGCAGGAACGCCGAGGTGGCGATGCCAGAGAGGCGATGCAGCGCGCCGTTGTTCACGTTGATCATGCTCTGGCCGATCATCGCGCAGCCGCCCATGCCACCGAACAGGCCGGTGACGATGTTGGCGGCACCCTGCGCCGCGCATTCACGGTTGGGGCGCCCGCGCGTGTCGGTCATGTCATCGATCAGCGTCAGCGTCAGCAGCGATTCGATCAGGCCGATCGCGGCCAGCACCAGCGCGTAGGGCAGCACGATGCGCAGCGTCTCCAGGTCGAAGGGAACGCTGGGCAGATGGAAGCTGGGCAGCCCGCCCTTGATCGAGCCGAGATCGCCGACGGTCTTGGTCTGAATGTCCAGGCCCATCACCAGCAGTGACACCACGACGATTGCCGCCAGCGTCGCCGGCACCGCCGTGGTCAGACGCGGCAGCGCATAGATGATCAGCATTGTCAGGCCGGTCAGTCCCACCATGGTGAACAGCGCGGCGCCCTGCATCCACTGCGCCGTGCCGTCCGGCCCGGTCACCTTGAAGTGCCCGAACTGCGCCAGAAAGATCACGATGGCCAGGCCGTTGACGAAACCGAGCATCACCGGGTGCGGCACCATGCGGATGAACTTGCCCAGCCGCGCGGCGGCGAACAGCAGCTGCAGCACGCCCATCAGCAGCACCGTCGCGAACAGGTACTCGACGCCGTGCTCGACCACCAGCGCCACCATCACGACCGCCAGCGCGCCGGTGGCGCCGGAGATCATGCCGGGGCGGCCGCCGAAAGCGGCGCTGACGAAGGCGACAATCACCGCCGCGTACAGCCCGGTCAGCGGTGACACATGCGCGATCAGGGCAAATGCGATGGCTTCGGGAACCATCGCCAGCGCGACGGTGAGGCCGCTGAGCAGATTGGTCTTGAGGTCGCGCGGGGACAGCTTGGGCACAGCGGGCTCCATGAAAAAGGCGGTCGCGCGCCCGCGCGGTGCGCAGGCGCTGCAGTCAAACCGCAGGAAGTATCGAGTGAGCAGGACTGCCGGATCGGAGCTACCCACCCGGGACGGCGACTTGCCGTGCCCTCCGGGGATCGCACGGTGGCGCTCGCCTGGATCGCGCATCGAGTTTGTACGATGCAACATTGTCGGCGACGGCGGCGCTTTAGTCCAGAAACGGGCCTGTCGCCAAACGGACGTCGCCAAAGGGCGTGGGGGGCCTCGATGCGCTGTGCCAAGAGTTCAGGCCTGCGCCGGCACGCGGACCTGATGCCGCTGCGCGACGCAGGCGGCGGGGCGTCCGGCGCGCGCGCCGCCGCAAACAGCCGGGCCCGGCCGGCGGTGGCGATGGGGGTCCACCGCCACGGCGCCGGCCGGGCCCGGGAAGTCCGAGGGATCAGAAGCTCAGTGAGCAGCCCTCCTCAAAGGTGATCGTCACCTGGAAGTCGGCCGGCGTCGCCGACTTGTACTTGCTGGTGAACTCGATCTCGAGATCCTGATTCGCGCCGGCCTTGATCTGGCGCTTCTTCAGCTCGGACACGAAATCGTTGGCCGTGAAAGTCCAGTCGGTCGGACGCGTCTGGTCCTTGAAGATGTCGCCGTCGAAGCGGATCTTCTTCACCGAACCGAACGCTCCCGGGGCATGGAACTCAATGCTCTGGATCGTCGCGGTGCGGTTGCCGAGGTTGGTCAGTTTCCACTTGATCTTGTCGTCCTCGATCTTGTACAGCTTGCCGGTCACGTTGCACGGCGGCGGCGCCAGGACCTTGAGCGTGGCCGTCGCCTGCGCGCAGGCGATGGCGATGCCATTGTCCGGACCGGTCTGGCTCAGCGTCGCGGTGTTGACGATCGTCCGCGGCGGTCCGCCGATCGGCACGGTGCGGCGGAACACCTGCGTGTTGCCCGGCGCGGTGCCGGCCAGCGCGTGATCGGAGACGATCGGCCCGAGGACGTCGTCGACGATGCTGATGAGCGCCGGATCGGGTCCGCTGTTGCTGGCGCGATATTCGAAGGTCACCGGCACGTCCTCGCGCCGGCTGTCGAAGGCCGTCAGCTCGAGATTGCCGAAGCGGTCACCGACTTCGAGGGGTGCCGAGCAGGAGGTGTGGAACGCCAGCGTCTCGATCTGGCCGTTCGCGGAGAGCGTGATCACGGTGTTGGAGCCAAAACCGCTGAGCGCGAACTCCTCTCCCGGTGCCACGGTCGCCGGCGTCACGGTGCCGCTGTTCACCGACACCGAAACCGTTGCCCCGGGCGCCAGGTTGCCGCTGCAGGCCGGGACTTTCGAGTTCGCCCGCGTCGCGGCGTTGTCGGTGCAGTCGCTCACCGGGCCGGCGCCGACATAGCGGAAGCTGAACGTGCTGGGCTTGCCGGCGGTTTCGCAACTCACTGGTTCGAACGGGCCGACTTCGCAGTCGCTGTTGTCCGCGGTCGGCGGGGCAAACTGCGGGCACTGCAGCTGCCGCCCCTTGGCGTCAACAAAGCCGGCCAGGCGCCAGGCATTGAGCAGTCCGGCTGCATTGCTCTTGCCGTCCCCCTGGAGCTTGTCGCAGTCGCTCGGATCATTCATGTCCGGATCCGAGCAGGACAGATGAAACATCGACTCGCCGCGATGCGTGAAGACGCTGACATCGTTGCCATCGGCCGTGTTGAAAAACGTGACGAGCTGTCCGGGCTGGATCACGCCGTCGGCATCGTCGCTGGCCAGACCGCCGGTCAGGGTCAGCGCAGACTCGTTGGCCGGCCACTGCAGCGTGAACTGCTGCAGCTTGCCGTCGCACTTGTCAAAGCTCACCGGTGGCGGCGGCGGGACCGTGCAGGTCTTGGTCAGGCTGGTGCTGCAGTCCGGCGGCAGGTCCGGCGGGTTGCAGTAGTGGCTGACATCGATATCGCCCGCTTCCCAGGTGTGCCCCGGGAAATGCTTCGGCTCGTAATAGCCGAACACCTCGGCTTCGTTGCGATAGACGGGTTTGAGGCTGCCATCCTCGCCGCAGGTGCCTTCCACCACATGCGGCGGCCCGTACGCCAGCTTCTCGGCAATGCCGGTGGCGGTGCAGATCATGCTGTCGTCGATGCCGCCGGCGAGCACGGTGCGCGGGCAGGTGATCTGCCCGAGGATGTCGTCGTACAACACGATGTCGAACATCTCCGACGTGCCCTGGTTGGTCACGATATACGTCCACGTAACGGTGTCGCCGGGAGCGATCTGGGCCTTGGGGCTGTCGGGTTCGTCGGCGTCGAAGCCGTTGGTCAGCTTCTCGACGTCAATCCGATATTCGTAGGTTGCCGATGCCAGCGGCGATACCAGCAGGGTGCCGGCCAGAAGTCCGGTGATACAAAGCGATCTGAGCATGATGTACTCCCTGAAAAGTGCACGATGCGACCGGCGGCCGCGGCGAGTGCACTGTGGCCACCGTCTCAAGGGCTATCTGTGCTGGGGCTTACTTATGGTTCCGCGGTCCGCGGGTGCCGTCGCGCAGTGTGTGGCGCCGAACAGATAGCGCCGGTGGGCGAACACCGTTCGCCCCGGAAGCGCCGGTGCCGCGACGCCGATGCGTTCGGCGACGCGTTCAGGCGGGTACGCGAGAGGCGACAGGCAGCCGGAACTGGAACGTCGTGCCGCCGCGGCCGTTGGCCAGGGCCTTGATCGAGCCGCCGTGAGCTTCGATGATCGTATGCGCCACGGACAGGCCGATGCCGACCCCGTTGGGCTTGGTGGTCACAAAGGGCATGAACAGCTTGTCCTGCACCTCGCGCGCCAAGCCGCCGCCACTGTCGGTCACTTCGACTTCCACCTCGTGCGGACCGCAGTGGCCGCTACGGATCACCAGCTCGCGGCGATCGCGGTTTGCGACCGCATCGACGCTGTTGCGGATCAGGTTGATCAGCACCTGCTGGATCTGCACGCGGTTGATCAGGCAGGGGGCGAGCGTCGGCGACAGCTCCATCCGCACATCAATGCCCATGCCCTGGGTGCCGACCAGCGCGAAGGCAATCGCCTCGCGGAGGGTTTCATCCAGATCCTCGATGCGGCGCTCGATGTCGCCAGTGCGGAGCAGGTAGAGAATGTGCCGGATCACGTCTGCGGCGGTATCCACCTGGCGCAGCGCCTTGCCCATGATCTCGTCCAGGTCCACGCCGCTGCCGCCGGCGGCCTGATGCTGGAATCGCCGCGCCGACGCGATATAGGTCCGCAGCGCTGCCAGCGGTTGATTGAGCTCGTGTGCGATGGCGCTGGCCATGCCGCCG
>JBFHQK010000059.1:0-11700 GCA_041592255.1 Fontimonas sp. | reverse complement strand
GAAATCTGCGAGACATCGTATCGGGACCGGGGCGGCAAGTATCAGGGCCAGCGCGGCGTCACGCTGCCGAAGACCTGAGCGCCTGGCTGCGCCACGATCGCGGCGTCACCCCGGTCCAGCGCTTGAACGCCCGCGTGAAGTTCGAGGGATCGGCGAAGCCCAGCAGGCAGGTGACCTCGGCGGCGCTGCGCCGCTGGCGCAGGTAGGACAGCGCGAGCTCGCGACGGGTGTCTTCGAGCAGCTCACGAAAACTCGCTCCTTCGGCGGCCAGTCGGCGCAGCAGCGTACGTGGCGTCAGGTGTAGCGCCGCGGCGACCTGCTCGCGCTGTGGCTCTCCGGCCGGCAGCTGGCGGATCAGCAGCTCGCGCACACGCTGCGACACCGGGGAAGCGTCAAAGCGTGCGAGGTAGGCTGCCGCCTCGGCGTCGTAGGCGCGTACGCGGTCGGTGTCGCCGCCGGGCAGTGCCTGTTGCAGTGCGGAGCGATCGAACAGCAGGCGGTTGTGCGCTTTCGTGAAGCGGACGGGGCAGCGAAAGAATCGCTCGTAGCCGCTGGTGTCGGCGGGGGCACGGTGGCGGAACTCGCAGGCGACCAGTCCGTCGCCGCTTTGGGCCAGTGCGCGCCCCAAGCCCACTGCCGCGGCCATGAAGGCCTCGTACGCCGCGTCCGCCAGCGGCACGTCATGGCGCGGCGGCAGGTAGATCGCGGCCATCGTCGGCCCGTTTGATTCCAGCACCACCTCGGCGCCGTCCGTGACCAAGCGCGAGTAACGCGCCATGCGCAGCAGGGCATCCTCGAGTGAGCGGCTCGCGCGCAGCGCCAGACCCAGCACGTGCAGCGTTGTCGGCTGTACGTGACGCGGAACCTCGAGCGCAAACGCCGGATCGCCGGTTGCGGCAACCGCTAGCTGCCACAGGCGCGTCATGGCGCGCACCGGATAGCGCGCGCCCGGCGTGTGCATTGCCGCCGGGTCCAACCCGGCCTGCTGGAGCAGCCCCGCGACGTTGCAGCCGCGCGTCTGCAAGGCGGCGGCGATCGCGGCGGCCCAGCTGGCGAGTGTTGTCGGTTCCGGCATCGTTGTTCGGGGCGGGAATGAGGCAGCAGTGTTCCAGAAACTGTCACGTTTGGACCAGTCGAAGGTCGCGGCGCCGGGTTAGTCTGGACGGCGGAGAGCGTCATAACGGTGGAGGAGAACACGATGAGCGCCTTTTCACGTGCGGGCCTGTGCGTCGGCCTGGTATCGGTCCTGGCTGCATGCGACCGACCCGCGCCGCCGGTGACGGCGCAGGTCGCGACGCCCGCCGAACTCGCGGCGCACAGCGCCGAGTTCCGGCGCGAGGTGGTCAAGGTCGTCGACGGCGTGTATGTCGCGATCGGCTTTGGCATCGCCAACTCGATCCTGCTCGAAGGCGACGATGGCGTGATCGTCGTCGACACGATGGAGACGGCGGAGTCCGCGCGCGAGGTGCTGGCGGAGTTCCGCAAGTTCACCGACAAGCCGGTCAAGGCGCTGATCTACACGCATTCGCACCCGGATCACATCGGCGGCGCCGGCGTGTTCGCCGAGGGCGCCGGCGAGATTCCGGTCTATGCCCAGCGCGAGCTGGTTGCGAACATGGAGAAGACCTCCATCGAGCTGCAGACCGCGATCACCAAGCGCTCGCTGCGCATGTACGGCACCCAGCTGTCGCCCGAGGGCATGGTCAACGTCGGCATCGGCCCGTTCGTCGATATCCACGACGGCAGCACCATCGATACGCTGCGGCCAACGCGCGATTTCGACACGACCTTGGAGGACAGCGTCGCCGGCATCCGCTTCCAGCTCGTGCACGCGCCCGGCGAAACCGACGATCAGCTCTTCGTCTGGCTGCCGGACCGGCGCATCCTGCTGCCGGGCGACAATGTCTACAAGGCGTTTCCCAATCTGTACACCATCCGCGGCACCGCGTACCGGGATCCGCGCGCCTGGGCCGACTCGATCGACAAGATGCGCGCGCTCAAGGCGGCGGTGCTGGTGCCCAGCCATACGCGGCCGCTGCTGGGAGAAGAACAGATCGCCGCGACGCTGACCGATTACCGCGACGCGATCCGCTACGTCTACGACCAGACGCTGCGCATGATCAATCACGGCCTGACGCCCGACGAGATCGCCGCGACGCTGCAGCTGCCGGTGCATTTGGCCGCCTCGCCCTGGCTGCAGGAGTTCTATGGCACGCCGGCGTGGTCGGCGCGCAGTGTGTTTGCCGGCAATCTCGGCTGGTACGGTGGTAATCCGTCGACGTTGCGGCCGCTGCCGCCGGACGAGACCGCGCGGCGCATGGTGGCGCTGGCCGGCGGCGTTGATGCGATGGCGCGACAGATCACGGCCGCGGGCGAGGCCGGCGAGCACCAGTGGGTGCTGCAGCTGTCGGACTATCTGCTGCGTACGCAACCCGATCATGCGGAGGCGAAGCAGGCGCGGATCGCCGCGTTGCGCGCGCTCGGCGAAGTGGAGTCCAACCCGAATGCGCGCCACTGGTATCTGATGACGGCCGGCGAGCTCGCGGGCGAGTTTGCGCTGCCCAACCGCATCCTGACGCCGACGCCGGAGATGCTGGCGCGGATGCCGATCGCGCGATTCTTCGACGGCATGGCGGTGAACCTGGACGCGCAGGCCAGCGCCGACACGCTGACGGCGGTGGGCTTCGAGTTCACCGACAGTGCCGAGCGCTACACCTACATCGTCCGCCGCGGCGTCAGCGAAGTCGTGCCGCAGCTGCGCGACGATGCCGACGTCGTCGTGCGCGTCTCCGCGCAGGTGTTCAAGGAGATGCTGGCCCAGCTGCGCAACCCGGCGCTGACGATTGCGAAGGACTTCGAGATCGTCAAAGGCGGCAAGCTCGCGTTTGTGCGCTTCATGCGCCTGTTCGTGCCGGTGGAGAGCTGAGATGGCGCGCGCGCCGATGGCGCTGCTGGCCGCGCTGATCGTCGCCGGCTGTACCGGCACGACCGACGCGCCGGCCCTCGATGACGCCAGCTACGCGCCGGTTACCGCAGCCTCGGTGGCCGAGGCGGGATGCAGCTGGCTGGTGGTCAGCAATCCGGATCTGATCAATGTCGCGTTCCCGGATGAGGCGGCGACCTACTGGGTGGCGACATTCCCGGCGCAGCCGGGTACACGGCTGCGCATCGAAGGGCGCTACCCACAGGCGCGCTACTTCTCGTTCAATGTTTACGATCCCGCGCTGCGTCCGGTGGACGCGATTACGGATTATCAGCTGCTGCCGAGAGACGGCGGTACGAATCCGTATCGGAGTGCAGGCGCCGCGTCAGGGGGCGAGTACGTTGCTCATGTGCTCGACGGCGAGGCGGTGTCGCCGCGCCCAATCAACACGCTGTACGCTCATGTGGCGCGCGCGCCGGGCGGCATCGAGCTGCCGAACCCGCTGATCACGCTGATCTATCGCGTCTACCTGCCGGAGATCGATGGCAGCGGCGGGGTGCCATTGCCGCGGTTGACGCTCGAGACCGCCGACGGCGCGAATACGCCGCTGGGGTTGGCGATGTGCGATCCGCTGCCGCCGGACGGGCTGCCCGCCGTCATCAATCAGGCGATCCGCGACGCGAGTGGTCCGGACGCGATCGGGCTGCTGCCGGTGCCGATTGCGCCGTCCGAGCCTCGGGTGACCCGGTTCTACGGCCTGCCGGAGACCTTGCGTCTGCTTGCCAGCAACGCTGTAGGCTTCGACCTGCCGCTGCAAAGTTTCACGGCGGCGGATACCGGCGGGGGTTTCCTGAGCAACACCGACAATGCCTATGTCACCACGATGGCCAGTCGCGACAAGGGCGCGCTGTATATCGTCCGCGCACGGGCGCCGCGCTGGGCGCGCGCGCCGGTGGAGGCGCCGTTGGGCGATGCGCAGCTGCGTTATTGGTCGATCTGCACCAACGAGTTTGTGACTCAGCGCTTTGTCGCCTGCCTCGCCGACCATGCAGTCGCGCTCGACGACGCCGGCTATTTCACCGTCGTCGTTTCCGATCCGGACGACCGCCCCGTGAACGCGGTAGCCGAAAACGCGATGCACTGGCTGCCGTGGGGCGGCGCTTATGCCGATTCGGTTTTCATCTACCGCCACATGCTGCCGTCTCCGCACTTTGCCGAGGCGATCCAGAACATTGCCTACGGCACGCCGGTCGAGGACGTGATGGGCGAATACGCGCCGCGCGCGGTGTACTGCGAACGCGCGCTGATCGAGGCGGCGGCCACGGCGGCGCAGGCGTTCTCCGCCTGCGCCGCCGTGGCGCAGCGCTAGAGGTTGAAGCCGCTGGTGCGCGCCAGTTCGCCCAGCTGCAGCCATTCCAGATTGTGCTGCACGAGTTTGATCTGCGCGGCGCTGAGCGTCTTGGGCGCACCCGGCAGCTGCGGCACCGGGAACGGCAGGCCGGTGACGCATTCCTGGGTGCCGGCGTAGGGGCCGGTGCCGACTGCAAACGCCGGCGCTTCGGTGCGCGGCGCGTTGTCGAAGTCCAGCGCGTAGGCCATGTTCAGCGACCAGTCGCCGCGCACGCCCAGCGTCTGCAGCGCCCAGCGCCAGCAGACCATGTTGAGCACCGAGTTGATGTCGAGCTGCAGGCTGCTGACCCGTTGCGGCGCGCGCGGGCCGATCAGGATGCAGGGGGTGCGGAAGCCGAGCCGGCCGTCGTTGTTGACACCCTGGGGGTCGCCCTCGGCGGCCGACACCGGCCCGACCGGCGGCGCGACGTGGTCGTAGAAGCCGCCCCATTCGTCATAGACGATCACCATCAGCGTGCGTGACCACTGCGGGCTGTTGCGCAGCGCGTCGTAGACGCTGTTCATGAACGACTGGCCGTTGCGCACGTCGGCCTGCGGGTGGTCGTCGTTGCTGACACCATTGGGCGCCTCGCCGACGAAGCGCGGGTCGATGATCGAGACGTTGGGCAGCTGACCTGCCGCAGCGTCGAGCAGGAACTGCTCGAAGCGCGTGCTGCGGTCGAGGTACTTGGGCCCCCACAGCGCGGTGACCGGCAGATCGTGGAAGTAGTAGCGCCCCGACAAACCTGCATCGGCCAGGCGGTCCCAGATCGTCGGCAGGCTGGAGATGTCGGTCGAGTTGGTGTTGCGGTCGGTTTCCCCGGCGTGGAGGTACATCCGGTTGGGGAACGTCGACGACAGGATGCCGTGGAAGTAGCGGTCGCAGATCGTCCACTGCTCCGCGCAACCGGCGAAGAAGGGCAGATCCTCGCGGCGGTAGTAGCCGACCGGGAAGTGATCGGTGTCGACGCTGCTGTCGCCCACGGTCTGCAGCCAGCCGTCCATGCGCCCGCCGTTGAAATGCGTGCGCCCGCCCTTGTAGCCGTGATCCGGATCTTCCTTGCCGCAGCCCTGAAAGCCGTATTCGGCATGGTCCGCCAGCGCGAAGGTCTCGATCATCCGCCCCTTCTTGTCGGGGAAGCGCGCAGCGGCCTGAATGCCGTCGGCGCCCGGCACCCAGCCGAGCATGTGATCGAAGGAGCGGTTCTCCATCATCACGATGACGAAATGATCGATGTCGCAGTCACCCGGTGCCGGCAGGGTCTTGCCCGGCGGCGGTTGCGGTGCCGGCGACACGCCGGAGCCGCCGAGCGCATTGCTGGAGGCAGAATTGGAGTTGTCGCAGGCGGTCAGTACCGCGGCGGCGGCCGGTGCCGCGGCGAGGCTGGCCAGCAGGCGCCGGCGGCTGGGATCAACGATGCCGTCGCGGGAGTTCGAGCTCATGAAGGGGTCCGTCAGAATGCAGGAGACCTGCCACATTAATGCCCGCATGTTGCGGGCGTTTTAACCCGCGGCGGCGACGCCACTGCCGGACTGACTCGCTAGCGCGGAGCGCGCTCGCGCACGCGCGTCCAGGTATGGGAATCCGGGGACTGCATCAGCTCGCGATCGTTGGCGGTCAGGAACACGCCGCTCCAGTAGGCGTACTTGTAGCCGTTGCGGTCGTACTGATCGGGACTCTGGTCCAGGCGGTCCGCGCACTCGCTCAGCGTGAGCTTGGCGGTGAGCTGCCAGTCATCGCCCACGCGCACGCTGCAGCTGCGGCGGTCGGCGGGAACCGGCGCCTGCGCCTGTTGCGCGGGCTGGGGTTCCGGAGCTACCGCAGCCGCGTCCTGTTCCACCGCGGCGACGACGGCCTGGGCCGCGGGTCCCGGCAGCTCGGCGGCGTGTTGGGTCGCCGCGGCCAGATCGGACTTGAGACCGACCGGCTGCCAGGATCTGCCGCCGTCGACCGAGCGGTAGAAGTAGTAGCGGTCCGCCGACAGCAGGGTCTGACCCCAGAGTCCGAAGCGGAAGCCCTGGCTGTTGTAGTCCGGAATCCACTGCTCCAGCCCCTTGAGGCAGGACATCTCCGAGCCGCTGCCGAGTTCCTGCCACTGCGCGTCGATGAATGCCTTGCAGGCTGCGGGGGCATCTTCAGCGTGGGCAGTGGCCGACCACACTCCCAATGCCAGACACCAGGCCGTCGCTGTTCGCATCGCTTGGGTTCCTTGCATTTCGATGGACCGGATCATAACGAATCGCAGTCCGCCGGCACGACCCGCGGGGCGGCGCTCACTCGCGGTGGCGCAGGCGCCAGCAGCGATGCGCCGGCGGCGGCCGCTTGAAGTCCTCGTCGAGCGTCTGCGCGGTGATGTCGTCGACCGCGGCGGTCTCTGCCAGCGACGTATCGAGCTTGAATCCGCGGCGATTGGTCGAGAAATACAGCGTGCCGCCGGGGGCCAGTAGCTGCAGCGCGTCGTGGATCAGTGCGGCGTGGTCGCGCTGGATGTCGAGCGTACCGTCCATCTTCTTCGAGTTCGAGAAGGTCGGCGGGTCGAGGAAGATCAGGTCGAAGGCGGGCTTGCGCGTGAGGCGCGCCTCGTCGGCCAGCCACTGGCGGCAGTCGCTGCGGACGAACGCGTGCGGCGCCAGGCGCTCGCCGCTGGCCGGCGGGCGTTCGTACAGCCGCGAGTGCACGTCGTTGAGCAGCAGGTTGCGCTGCGCCCACTCGAGATAGGTGTTGGACAGGTCGATCGACAGCGTCTGCGCGGCGCCGCCGCGGGCGGCGTGCACGGTTGCCGCTCCGGTGTAGCAGAACAGATTGAGAAAGCGCTTGCCGGCCGCCTCGCGCTGGATGCGCAGCCGCATCGGCCGGTGGTCGAGGAACAGGCCGGTGTCGAGATAGTCGTCGAAGTTGACCTGCAGCTTGCAGCCGTGCTCGACGATGGTGTGAAAAGTGCCGGTCTCGGCCTGTCGGGTGTACTGCGCATCGCCCTTCTGGCTGCGCCGCAGCTTGTAGTGGATGCGCGCCGCAGGGATCTCCAGCACCGCCTGCAGCTGCGCCAGGCCGGCACGCAGGCGCTGTTCGGCCCTGGCCGGCTCGATGGTCTTGGGCGGGGCGTACTCCTGCACGTGCGCATGCAGTTCGGGTGTGGCGTACAGGTCTACGGCCAGCGCGTAGTCCGGCAGATCGGCATCGTAGACGCGGTAGTTGCTCACTTCGCTGCGGCGTGCCCACTTCGCCAGGTGCCGGGCGTTCTTCTGCAGGCGATTGGCGAAGTCTTCGCCCCCGGCGGGGGCCACGGGCGTGGCGGTCGCGGCAGTTGCGGCGGTTGCGACGGGTGCGCGGATGCCGAAGCACAGCAGCTTGCAGGCGATGGCGCCGTTGTAGAGCGTGTGCATCGTGTCCGCAGACAGGCCCATGCGCTGGCCCAGCTCCGGGCGCGCGGTGAACACGGCCGCGCGCCAGCCGCCGAAGTGCTGCTTCAGGTGCACGCCCAGCAGCGAGTACAGCTTGATCAGTTCCGCCTCGCTGCCGAGGCGTTCGCCATAGGGCGGGTTGGTGACGACCAGGCCGGCGCGTTCGCCGACCGGCCGCGATTCGAGCGCGTCGCCCGCTTGCAGCACGATGCGTCCGCCCAGCCCCGCCTGCTGCACGTTCTGGCGCGCGGCGGCCAGTGCGCGCGGGTCGATGTCGC
Organism: Fontimonas sp.; assembly: GCA_041592255.1. Lineage (GTDB taxonomy): Bacteria > Pseudomonadota > Gammaproteobacteria > Nevskiales > Nevskiaceae > Solimonas. Next base: position 3,708 of record JBFHQK010000059.1, on the reverse strand, counting down.
GTCCGGCGATGGCCGGCGCCGGCCGTGCCAGCCCGGCGTCGCGGCGCGCCAGCGCCTCTTCGCGCAGGCGCTGCCACACCGCCGGCTTGTGATCGAGCCAGCGATCGAAGCCCCAACGCGTGCGCAGCAGCCCCGGCGCGATGTCGGCGGCGATCCAGGCGCCCTCGATCAGCAGCGTGCCGGAGCCGCACATCGGGTCGAGCAGCGGCGCCTGCTGTTCCGCCAGTGCCGGCCAGCCTGCGCGCACCAGGATCGCGGCAGCGAGGTTTTCCTTCAGCGGTGCCTCGACGCCTTCACGCCGGTAGCCGCGGCGATGCAGGCTGTCGCCGGCCAGATCCAGGCTCAGGGTCGCGTTGTCGCGATCCAGGTGCAGATGGATGCGGATGCCGGGACGCTCGGTATCCACGTTCGGGCGCGGCTGACCCGCCTCGCGAAAGTGATCGGCGATCGCGTCCTTGACCTTGAGGCCGGCGTAGTGCGTGTGCGTCAGCTGCGCCGAGCGCCCGGCGACCTCGATGGCAAAGGTCGTGTCGGCGGCAAAGATGTCGTGCCAGTCCACCCCGCGCGCGGCCGCGTACAGCGCATCGGTATCGGCGACCGGAAACGTGCGCAGTGGCATCAGCACGCGGCTGGCCAGGCGCGACCACAGGCAGGCGCGGTAGGCGGACTCCAGCGTCGCGGTGCCGGCGACGCCGCCCGGGCGTTCACGCGGCTCGGTGAGGCCGAAGGACAGCAGTTCCTGCGCCAGCAGCGGCTCGACGCCGCGCGGGCAGGTGACAAACAGGGGGAATGCGGACATGCGGCATTATCGCAGGACGGCGCCGCGCGCCGCAGCGCGAATTCAGCCAATGGCGGCGAGGCAGCGGCGATAGGCCGCGAGGCTGTCCTGACTGAAGCACGCAAAAATCACCTGGCGCAGATGCGACGCGCTGCTGGCGTGCACGCGCACCTCGCGTACCGCGATCGTCGTGGCCGCCGCCAGCGGATAGCCGTAGACGCCGCAGGAGATCGCCGGGAAGGCGAGGCTGGAAAGGCGATGCGCTTCGGCCAGGTGCAGGCAGTTGCGGTAGCAGGCGGCGAGCAGCGCGGGTTCGCCGTGAGCGCCGCCGTGCCAGACCGGTCCCACGGTGTGGATCACATGGCGGGCCGGCAGCTGGTAGCCGCCGGTGATGCGGGCCTCGCCGGTGGGGCAGCCGCCGAGCGTGCGGCACTCGGCCAGCAGGCCGGGGCCGGCCGCGCGGTGAATCGCGCCGTCGACGCCGCCACCGCCGAGCAGGGTGGGATTCGCCGCATTGACGATGGCGTCCACGCACAGCTGCGTGATGTCAGTGAGGACCGCTTCGATCCGGATCGATGCTGGATTCATCGCGCAAGCATAGTCGCGCTGCGCGCGGCGGCCTGCCTCAGCGGCGTTCGCGCGCGGTGCGGATCAACTGCCGTTCGAGCGCATTGATCGCCTGCGTCAGCCGGCCTTCTTCGTCGGCGCCCAGCGCATCGAAGCGCAGGCCGACGCGCACACCGTCGCGATGGCGGGCCGTCGATCGCACCTGTGCAGCGGTGTCGACGGTGGTGCCCGGAAGCCGGATGCGCAGGCGCACCGTGCTGCCGGGCGCAGGCTCCACCGTCCGCGCAACCAGTGCGCCGGCTCCGGCGTAGGACAGGTCGAGCAGCTGGGCGTCGTGCTCGGGGCGGCTGCGGCCGAGTGCCGACGGCGGCAGTGCCAGCTGCGGCGGCAGGTTCAGGCGGAAGGCGCCGCGTCGCTCGCGGATGAAGACCTCATCCGGGAACTCGGCCGTGAGTATCGGCTCGCCGTCGCGTTCGGCGCCGCCGGCGCAGCGGCAGCTGAAGTGCAGGTCACCACCATCGACGCGGCCGCGCACGCTCAACCACTGTCCGGCCACGGGGCTGTGCGGCGGTGGCGGATGCAGGGCATCAAGATCGATGCGCTGTCGCGCGGGGTCGACGGCGATGACCAGGCTGGTGCGCCACGGGTCGGCGGGGTCGGCGCGGACTGACAGCAGGCAATGGTGAAGGCGCAGCCGGTGCAGCAGCGCGGCGATGCGCGCCGGACTGCGCAGCAGCATGCCGCGCAGATCCTCCTGAGCGACGCCGGCAGACGGCGCCGCAGTGGTCATGCCAGGCCCAGGGCTCGCGATGCGTGCGCGACGCCGGCAGTGCCGTAGCGGCCGTAGGTCGACGGCGCCGCACCCTGTCCGAGCAGGCGCAGGGCGCTGCGGATCTGGCTCTGGCGGGCGTCAAGCAGCGCGGCGTTGCCGCGATTGGCATCGCTGCAGCGCGCCGCCAGGTCGATCAGCTCCTGCCAGCGGGCGCGGCTTGCGCCGCTGCTGTCGAGCCGCGCCAGCAGTTCCTCGATGGTGCGGACACCGGATTCGCTGCGCAGGCGGTTGAGCGCGCCGCCGAGCTCGGCGAGGCGATGGGCCGCTGCGGCCTTGGTGGCGGTCAGCTGTTCGAGGCTGCCGACATCGTTGGCCAGCAGGGCGTGGTGCTCGTGTTCGAGGGTCGTCAGCAGCAGCTGCGAGCAGTCGAGGTGCGCGGCGAGGTTGTCGGCGAGGCGCTGGGGCAGGGGGAGGTGGGGTGTGGGTACGGTCATGTCTGTGCGAGATCCCATTCCATTCGGGCCAGTTTGGCCGCGACGGTCTGGGGGTTCACGCGATAGCTGCCCTCGGCCAGTGCCTGGCGCACTTCGGCGACACGGCGGCCGTCGACTGGCGACGCCTCCGCGACCGCCTGACCGAGCTGCTGGAGCAGGACGGCGTCGTCGGTGAGCTTCACCGAATCGGCGCCGGCCACGCCGGCTACGCGCTCGCCACCCGCCGCCGTGCCGCTTGCAGCGGCTTTGACGCGCGTTGCAGCGTGCGTCAGTTGCGGGCCATAGGTTTCGATCTTGTTGCTCATCTGCGCGTGACTCCAGGGGCGGTTGCCACGCCTGTTATCGGCGGGTCACGCGGATTCTTGAGTGCGCTGCAGCAATCGGCGGCGATGACCGCGAGCGTGCCGGCACTCCGTGAGTAAGTAACTGAAAAAGCGAGGGTCGCAGCGGGGATCATAGCGCGATGTCCACGGTGGCCGGGGCGCTGATGATGCCCTCGACGACGCGCCGCGAGCTGTCGTTGCGCACGCGCACGCGCTCGCCGCGGGCGCCGTCGCCCAGCGCCGTGCCGGCGCTCCGCACTTCGATGCCGCCGCTGCGTCCGACGACGGTGACGGCCTGGCCGCGGCGCACCAGGCGCGGCGGTTCGGCATCGTTGGGGGTCAGCACCGCGCCGGCCGGCAGCGCGCGGCGCAGCTGCTGGCCGGCGAGATCCTCCAGGCGCTCGAAGTAGCCAAACGGCAGCTGCGCGACGTCGCGCTCCTGCAACTCGAGCAGCGCGGCGCCGAGCACTTCGCCGCGTGGCGCGGCGCGGGTCAGAATCAGCACCGGCCGCAGGTCGCTGATCCGCAGCGAGACATAGACCGTCCAGGCCGGCGCCGCGCAGCGCACCGAAACGCTGGCGTTGGCGCCGCGCAGCGCCACCGGACCGGCCTGCGGTGTCTCGGCGCAGGCAGCAAGGCGCAGGCGGGGATCGAGGCTGCCGCCCGTCACGCGCGCGCTGGGCGGCAGCTGCGCCGCTACCGCCGCGCTGGCCACCGCCTCGATGCGGGCGAGCGGCTCGACCGCGGCCGCGGTCGCGGCAAGCGGCAGCAAGG
>JBFHQK010000058.1:0-11913 GCA_041592255.1 Fontimonas sp. | reverse complement strand
TTCACCGGCACCTCGGCGCCCTGCCTGTCGATCTTTCGGCCGGCCGGCTTTGGCGGCGACTGGAGTGTGCTGACCCCGGTCACCGAGCGCGTGGCGGCACCGCTGTGGCGACGCCACGAGTGGCTGCATCGCTGGGCGCTGGCCGATGCGGCGCTGCGCGAGCGGGTGCGGCGCACGCGCGATGAGGTGGAGGCGCAGATTTTCGCGCTGCTCGACGCGATGCCGGGGGATGCCGAAGCCGCGCGTCGCGCCGACCGCCTGGCGGCGGCCTGGCACAAGGTGCTGTGGGAATCGCTTTCGCGCCTGCCGCCGCCCCGCCTGCCGCGCCACTGGCGCCGGCTGGCTGCGCGTGACGGCATCGATCCCGCGCGCGGGCAGCAGCTCTGAGCGCGGCACCCGCCGCGTCGACCGGATTTGCGTTGACGGGGCCTCAGATGCCCTGCGATGCCGGCCGCAGCTGCTGCAGATCCTCGACGCCGTTGCGACAGCCGCGCACGAAGGCGTCCGCATAGCCCTCGCAGGCGCCGGCGTCACTGAGATTGCCGCGCTGCGCCCACTCGTAGCCTTCGGTATGGGTCTGGCAGTGCTCGCTGCAGGGCGAGGGCGGCAGGCTGCGGTCAGCCGTCGTGGCGCAGGCCGCGGGCAGCAGTGCGACGCAGAGGAGCAGGGGTCTGATCATTGCCGCAGTGTACGGCGCTTCGGCGGCATCTGCCCGCTGCCGGCACTGACGTGGATCAGTGCCCGGGCGGCCGGATCGGCGGCAAGGTGTGTCCATCGGCTCTCCTCCGCCGGGCAGAGTGGTGAAGTGGCCCGGCCATTGGTGCGGTGATGGTGCACATCACCGCACGCCTGTTTTTCAGCCTTCCGCGCGCAGCTTCAGTCGCTGAGATAGCGCACACCGGTGAGCCGTTCGGACAGATGCCACAGCCGGCGGCCAAGTTCCGGGTCACGTGCCGCGTTCCGGCAGCCCACCTTGCGCGGGTATCCGCGCAGCTGGCGCCAGCCGTCGGGGCCGATGTAGTCGCCGCTGTCGACGCCTGCGGCCGTGGCGGCGTACAGCAACGGCAGGGCGCCGCGCTCGGCGGGCTGACTGAACAGCGTATTGCCCAGCGTCATGGCCACGCGGCCGAGCGCCGACTTCTCCTGCGCCGGCCCGACGAACATCAGGTTGGTCGCCGCATATCCGGGATGCGCGGCCACCGCGCGCAGCGCCGAGTGCGTGGCGCGCAGGCGGCGGTCGAGTTCGAAGGTGAACATCAGATTGGCCAGCTTGCTCTTGCCGTAGGCGTCCCATTTCCGGTAGCGCCGGCGTTCGAAGTTGAGATCGTCGAGCGCCAGGCCGCGGGTCCAGCGATGCGCGAGGCTGGCGACGCTGACCACGCGGGCGCCGGGCGTGGCCTGCAGGCGTGCGAGCAGGCGGCCCGTCAGTGCGAAATGACCGAGGTGATTGGTGCCGATCTGCATCTCGAAACCGTCGCGGGTACGCTGCAGCGGCAGTGCCATCACGCCGGCATTGTTGATCAGCCCGTCGAGACGGTCGTGGCCGGAGGTGAAGGTGTCGGCGAAGCGGTGGACCGACGCCAGGTCGGCGAGGTCGAGCGCCATCGGCTCGATCTGGGCCAGCGGTGCGCGACGCCGGATCTGCCCCAGCGCCGCGGCGGCCTTGGCGGGATCGCGGCAGGCCATGATCACGCGTGCGCCGGCGCCGGCGAGCGCAACCGTGGTTTCCAGTCCCAGGCCGCTGTTGGCGCCGGTGACGACGAACAGCTTGCCGGTCTGCGGCGCCATCTCGGCCGCGGTCCATGGTCCTGCCATCAGCGTGTCCCCGTTGTGCGTCGTAGGATATGCGGCGGAGCGGCCGAGCCGCCCATCGCTCACATCCTACGCAATCGGCCGGCGTCGCATGCGCAAGATCATCCACGTCGACATGGACGCGTTCTACGCGTCGGTCGAGCAGCGCGACGACCCCGCACTGCGCGGCCGGCCGGTGGTGGTGGCTTGGCGCGGCGCGCGCTCGGTGGTGTGTGCGGCCTCGTACGAGGCGCGGCGTTTCGGCGTGCGCTCGGCGATGCCGGCGCTGCGCGCCGAGCGTCTGTGCCCGGATGCGGTTTTCGTGCCGCCGGATTTCGGCCGCTATCGCACGGTGTCGCGCCAGGTGCGTGAGATCTTCCGCCGCCACACCGATCTGGTCGAGCCGCTGTCGCTGGACGAGGCCTACCTCGACGTCACCGCGAACCGGTCAGGACTGCCGACTGCGACCGCGGTGGCCGAGGCGATCCGGGCGGCGATCCGTGACGAGCTGCGGCTGACCGCGTCTGCGGGCATCGCGCCCAACAAGTTTCTCGCCAAGATCGCGTCGGACTGGCGCAAGCCCGATGGTCTGTTCGTGATCCGGCCGCATCAGGTCGATGCGTTTCTCGCACCGCTGCCGGTGGCCCGCATCCCCGGGGTCGGCAAGGTCATGGAGGCCCGGCTGGCGCAGCTGGGCGTGCGCAGCGTCGCCGAGCTGCGCGCGCTGGCGCAGGCGGATCTGGAACAGCGCTTCGGCCGCTACGGCGGGCGCCTGTACGCACTGGCGCGCGGCATCGACACCGCTGCGGTGGTGCCCGACCGCCCGGTGCAGTCGGTGTCCGCCGAGGACACGTTCGAGCGCGATCTGCCGGGCGCCGAGCTGGCACCGCACATCCGCCGCCTGGCCGAGCGCACCTGGGCCGCGTCGCGCAAAACCGCGCGGATCGGGCGCACGGTGGTGCTCAAGCTCAAGTCCGCCGACTTTCGCGTGCGTACCCGCAGCATCACGCCGGCACTGCCGCCGCAGACGCAGCAGGAGTTCGTCGCGCTGGCGCTGGCGCTGCACGCGCGCGTCGATGACCGCGCCGATGCGCGCTACCGGCTGGTCGGCGTCGGCCTGAGCAATTTCGTGTCCGCCGACGATCCGGGCGTACAGCCGGACCTGTTCGGCGCCGCGGCCGCCGCAGTCAGGCCGCGGCGTTGATCTCGTCGATCTGCCCGTTGAGGGTCCAGTAGTCGTAGAGGATGCCGAGCAGGAACAGGCCGCCGGTGCACAGGTAGATCAGGCCGGTGATCCACTTGCCCATGTAGAAGCGGTGGATGCCGAACAGGCCGAGAAACGTCAGCAGCAGCCAGGCCGCCGAGTAGTCGACCGGACCGGCGCGGTATTTGATGTCGGCGGCGCGGTCCATCGACGGAATCAGGAACAGATCGACGATCCAGCCGATGAACAGCAGGCCCAGGGTGAAGAACCAGATCGTGCCGGTGATCTGGCGGCCATAGTAGAAGCGGTGCGCGCCCATGAAGCCGAAGATCCACAGCGCGTAGCCGATGACGAGGTGATGCGAATTGTTATTGCGATTCATGGGCGGGGTGTCGGGCCTCAACGATGCCCGATGCTAGCGCGCCGCGCTGCCGCGTGCGCGCTTTGCGCCGCACGGCCGCGGCGCGGCATCATCGCGCGGCCTTGAAGCGGTGGGGGACGATGAGAATCGGAGTGATCGGGGCGACCGGGCTGCTCGGTCACCATGCGCTGCTGGCGGCGCGGCAGGCCGGGCACGAGGCCGTGGCGCTGTACCGCACGCAGGCGAAGCTGGAACATCTGGGTGCGCTCGACGTCGAGCGCCGGCGCGCGGATCTGGCCGACCGCGACGCGCTGGTGCCGGCGCTGCGCGGTCTTGATGCGGTGATCCATGCCGCCGCCTACTACCCGACCGTGCCACGTCACTGGCGCGACGAAGTGGCCACCGCCGGTGCGTTGATGGACAACTTCTATCGCGCGGCCCAAGCCGCCGGTGTCGGCCGCCTGGTCTATGTCGGCGCTGCGATTGCGCTGCCGCGCCCCGCCGATGGCCGGCCGGCCGACGGCAGCGAGCGGTATGCGGCGATGCCACCGAGCCGCAACCCCTACGTGCGGGTCAAGTGGGCGCTCGACGAACTCGCGCTGGCGCGCGCCGCGCAGGGGGTGCCGGTGTGCATCGGCATCCCGTCGATGAGCTTCGGCGAGTATGACTTCGGCCCGAGCACCGGGCAGCTGATCGAGGGCATCGCCACGCGCAGCCTGCGCGCCTATGTGCGCGGACGGCGCAACGTGGTCTACGCCGGCGATGCCGGGCGCGGGCTGGTGCTGGCCGCCGAGCGCGGTGCGTCCGGACAGCGCTATCTGTTCACCGGCACGAACACCGACATGGACCAGCTCACCGCGCTGGTGGCGCGTCTGGCCGGCGTGCCGGCGCCGCGCCCGCTACCGCTGGCGCTGGCACGGCTGCTGGCCTCGGCACAGAAGTGCCGCTACCGCTGCCTGCGCGGGCCGGCGCCGACCATCAGTGACACCGCGATCGCGGTGATGTCGGCGGGTCAGCATCTGGACGGCCGGCGCAGTGCCGCGGCGCTCGGCTACGCGCCGCAGGTCGGGCTCGAGGAGACGCTCCGTCGTGCGCTGGCCTGGTGCCGCGCCGCCGGCCGCGTGCCGGTTTGAATCAGGATCCGGGCGCCGCGTCGGTGGCGCAGGCCGCCGCGCCCTTGTCCAAGACGATACGCCAGATGCCGGACGCGTCGCGCCGCCAGATCGAGGTGAAGGTGCCGATCCGCCGGCCGGCGGCATCGCGCACCGGACCGCTGCTCAGCGCCAGGGTGCCGGAGTCCAGCACTTCAATTTGCGCCGGCGACCAGGAAAACGGTGCGTCAGGCCCGTGGTAGTAGTGTTTCCACGCCTCGGCGATGGCGGCGCGGCCGCGCAGCGGCGTGTCGCCGCTGAAGAACACCGCCTCCTCGGCCAGATGCGCGATGAAGGCCGCGTGATCGCGGTCGGCCATCGTCTGCGCAAAGGCGCGCTCGGTGTCGGCCACCTGCTGGCGGAGCGCCGCGCCATCGGCGTTCGGCCGCGCGGCGCAGCCGGCGCTGAGCAGGGCCAGCAGCAGGGCGAACGGCAGCGGGGATCTCATCGGCGGGCGTGGGGTTCGCCGTCGGCGCCCGGCGGGACCGCGACGCCGGAGTACACATAGGTCATCGGCCGCGGTCCGGGCAGGTAGCGCGCATCGAGTTGATCGATGCGAAAGCCGCCAGCTTCGATCAGTGCCGGGATGTCGCGGTTGAGGTGGCAGCCGCCGGCCAGCGGTTTCCAGAGGGGTGTGAGCCGGTTCTGCCAGCCACGCACCGACGCATCCGGGGCGGTGCCGTGTTCGCAGAACAGCAGTTCGCCGCCCGGCTTGAGCACGCGCCGCATCTCGCGCAGCGCCGGCACCGGATCAGGGATCGTGCACAGCGTGAACGTGCACACCACGGTGTCGAAGCTCGCGTCCGCGGCGCCGATCTGCTCGATCACCAGCGGCACGGTATCGACCGGAATGGCAATGTGGGTGGCGCGACGGCGGGCCTTGGCCTGGATCTCCGCCGACGGGTCGACGCCGAAAACATGGCTCACCCGCGCCGGATCGTAGAGCGCGAGATTGAGGCCGCTGCCGATGCCGATTTCCAGCACCCGTCCGCGCGCCCGCGGCACGATCTGCGCACGCGCCTTCATCACATCACCCAGGCCGCAGGCGCAGTCGATCAGGTGTGGAAGGATGTGCCGGTCGTAGAAGCCCATGACGCGTTCACCGCAGAGTGGAGCTGGCACTGTAGCGCGTTGCGCCCAGACCCTCGAGTCCGGCCTGCCGACGCTACTGCGGCAGACGCAGGCCCAGTGCGTGGGCCACCGACGGCAGGCCGGGCGGTAGCGGCGCGATCCGGCCCAGGCGGATCCAGGGCTGATGGTCGCCGTGAAAGTCGGAGCCCAGTGAACCGGCGAGGCCGTGGTCGATTGCATCGCGGGCGCTGCTCTGGATCTCCTCCGCCGTGGAGGAGCCACAGCTGACCTCGATCGCGTCACCGCCGCAGGCGCGAAACGCGCTCAGCATGCGCTGACGGGCGCCGCGGCTTATCGGGTATTTAAACGGATGCGCCAGTACCGCCAGGCCGCCGGCGCCGTGGATCCAGTCGATGGCATCGCCCAGGTGGGCCCACTCGCCGGCAACGTAGGCCGGGCGTCCGGCGGCGAGATAACGCTTGAACGCGCGTTTGGCGTCCTTGCAGATCCCGGCGCCGACCAGCAGGCGCGCGAAGTGGCTGCGCGTGATCTGCCCGCCGCAGGCCAGCGCCTCGGCCTGTGCCATCGCACCGGCAAGCCCCAGCCGCTCGATCTTGGCGGCGATCGCGGCGGCGCGGAGCAGCCGCCGGTGCTGCAGCTGGGCCAGTCCGGCCGTCAGCGGGGCGGAATCCGGGTCGATGCCGAGTCCCAGAATGTGCAGCGTGCGGTGCTCCCAGGTGACCGAGATCTCGACGCCGGGCACCAGGCTCAGGCCGTGGGCGGTCGCAGCGCGCTGGGCCTCATCAAGTCCGGCGACGCTGTCGTGGTCGGTCAGCGCCAGTGCGACCACGCCGGCGCCGGCAGCAGCAGCGACCAGCGCTGCCGGGCTCAGCCCGCCATCAGATGCGGTCGAATGGCTGTGCAGGTCGACGGGGGACAGCGGGGCAGGAGTCATGCGCACAGTTTAGGGGGCGAGTCTCGCCGGCGGGTGCTGACCGGCTCGGGTCCGACAACTTTCTGCCGCGCGGCGCTGCGGGGCTGATTACAATACGCGCCATGCCAATCAAAAGCTTTGTTGCCGAGATGTTCGGCACCTCTCCGATACGCCCGCTGCAAGTGCACATGGAAAAAGTGTGCGCCTGCGTGCAGCAGCTGGAGCCCTTCGTGCAGGCGGCGGTTGACGGTCGGTGGGAGGTCGCCGCGCAGCTGCAGGCCGAGATCGCCGCGCGCGAGCAGGAAGCAGACCAACTCAAGCACGAGCTGCGCGCGCATCTGCCGACCAGCCTGCTCATGGCGATGGATCGGCGCGATGTGCTGGAGTTGCTGGCGATGCAGGACAAGGTCGCCAACAAGGCCAAGGACATTGCCGGACTGATGCTGGGCCGGCAGATGGCGCCGCCCGCGGCCCTGGCCCCGTTGTTCGTCGCGCTGGTGAAGCGGGCGGTGGCGGCGGCGATGCAGGCCGACACGGCGATCGAGGAGCTCGACGAGCTGCTGGAGACCGGTTTCCGCGGCGCCGAGGTGGGGCAGGTGCGCGAGATGCTGCGCGAGCTGGATCGGATCGAAGGCGATACCGATGCGATGCAGGTGGAACTGCGGGCGGCGCTGTTCAAGCTGGAGCAAGAGTTGCCGCCGGTGGACGTGATCTTTCTTTATCAGGTGATCGAGTGGATTGGCGATCTGGCCGATCGCGCGCAGCGCGTCGGCTCGCGCCTGCAAGTCGTACTCGCGCAGTAACAAATCGCAAAATATGGAACATGCCCAGCTGTTGATCTGGCTTGCGTGCGCGTTCGGCCTGTTCATGGCCTGGGGCGTGGGTGCCAACGATGTTGCCAACGCGATGTCGACCTCGGTCGGTTCGCGTGCGCTGACCATCAAGCAGGCGATCTGGATCGCCGCGGTTTTCGAGTTCGTCGGCGCCTATCTTGCCGGCGGGGAAGTCACGGCCACCATCCGCAGCGGCATGGTCGATGCCGAGCGTTTTGCTGACGCGCCGGACCTGCTGGTCTACGGCATGCTCGCGTCGCTGCTCGCATCCGGCGTCTGGTTGCTGATCGCGTCCCATTTCGGCTGGCCAGTGTCGACCACCCATTCGATCGTCGGTGCGATCGTCGGCTTTGCCGCCATCGGCGTGGGCGTCGATGCCGTGCACTGGGAAAAGATCGGCGCGATCGTCAGCAGTTGGGTGGTCTCGCCGGTGCTCGCGGGGGTGATGGCGTACCTGCTGTTCATGAGTGTGCAGTGGTTGATCATCAACACGCGCGACCCGTTGCGCAATGCGGTGCGCTTCGTGCCCGTCTACATATTTCTGACGGGCTTCATCGTCTCGCTGGTGACCCTGCTCAAGGGCTTGAAGCATCTGGGCCTCGGACTCGGTTCGGGGCAGAGCTACGGGCTGGCGGCCGCGATTGGTCTGGTGATTGCCGCGATCGGTGCGCTGCAGATCCGGCGCATGCGCTTTGATCCGAGTGCCGATCAGCGGTTCCATTTCACCAACGTCGAACGCGTGTTCGGGGTGCTGATGCTGATCACTGCCTGTGCGATGGCATTCGCGCATGGCTCCAACGACGTGGCCAACGCCGTCGGCCCGCTCGCGGCGATTGTTTCCATCGTCAACACCGGGCTGGTGTCCTCGAAGGCGGCGGTGCCGTCATGGATTCTGCTGCTCGGCGCGATTGGCATCGTCGTCGGTCTGCTGACCTTTGGACAGAAAGTCATCGCCACGGTGGGGCAACAGATCACGGAACTGACGCCTTCGCGCGGCTTTGCGGCAACGCTGGCGGCGGCTTCGACCGTGGTGCTGGCGTCGGGAACCGGCCTGCCGATCTCGACCACGCACACGCTGGTCGGTGCGGTGCTCGGCGTCGGCATCGCACGTGGCATCGCCGCGCTGAACCTGCGCGTGATCCGCAACATTTTCATGTCCTGGCTGATCACCCTGCCCGTGGGTGCCGGTCTGTCGATCGTGTTTTTCTTCGCGCTGCGCGCGCTGCTGAGCGGCTGAGCCCCGATCGAGGCGGCGCGCCGCGCGTAGCGCCCCTGCCGGACGACCATCGCGGCATCGGCCAGTCCTCAGGCGGCCATTCGTCAGGCGCGGCGCCGATTAGGCTCTTTTTCCCTGCGGGCAGGGGATGCTCCTCAGGCGGGCAGGGGTCACGATTTTGTAAGCTATATCGGCGAAGGACTTGGGTGCTGTCCTACAGGCCGTGTCCGGTTTGTCGAAGCACAGAAAACGCGCCGCGGTCAGTCGCGGCCCGCAGAGGAATGAAATCATGTTGCGGATGGGAATGCTGTCTGCGGTCGTCACCGGCCTGCTGGTGCTTAGTCCGGTTGCCAGCGCAACCACGCCCGCCAGCGGCGAGCTCACGCCGCAGAGTGGAGATCTGACCTTCACCTCGTCGCCGCTGCTGTCCAACGCCGGCGAATGTGCGGTGGCACCCTGCGATGACTATGCGCTGACGGTGACCCTGCCGGCCAATTTCGATCAGACCGCGCCCGGGGCGACCGTGCGCGTGACGCTGACTTGGTCCAATCCGGCCGACGATTTCGATCTGCAGCTGCTCGAAAACGGCAGCGAGATCGACAGCTCCGGCGAGGCACCGGGCACGCCCGAAGTGGTCGAGGTGCCGGCGGGTGCCGGAACGCGCAGTCTGGTCGTGCGCGTGGTGCCCTACGCCGTGGCCGGCGGCACCGCGACCGGCACCGTGAGTCTGGTGATCCCGGATCCCAACAGCGGTACGCCGCCGCCGCCGCCGCCCCCGCCGGCCGCCGGGCTGGCGCCGCGCTTCCAGGTGCACGTCGCGCCGCCGTTGCTGGGCAACGACTCCGGCGAGCCGACCCTGGGCTTCAATCCGTTCACGCAGCGGGTGATGTTCATCGACTACGTCAACGCGTTGCGCGTGAGCTTCCCCGAAGACCTCGACCCGCAGACGCCGGTGGCCTGCGACGCGACCTGGGAGGACAAGTCCGGCAGGATCACTCAGCTCAACACGCTGGACCCGATCCTGACCACCGACCAGACCACCGGGCGCACCTTCAACTCGCAGCTGTCCGGCGCCAACAGCCTGTTCGAGTACAGCGACGACGATGGCGAGACCTGGATTCCGGGCCAGATCGGCCTGCCCAATGGCGGCGCCGATCACCAGGGCGTGGTCGCCGGGCCGTATCCGGATGGCTTCCCGACCGCCGGCCTGCTGTATCCGAACGCGGTGTACTACTGCTCGCAGTCGGTCGCCACGGCGTTCTGCGCGCGCAGCGACGACGGCGGCCAGACCTTCGGCCCCGGCATGACTTTCAAGAACACCGACTGCTCGGCGGGCGCGCTGCACGGCCATCCCAAGGTCGCGCCGGACGGCACGCTGTACATCCCGGACAGCTCGCAGTGCGTGCTGCCGCTGGCGGAGTCGGCCGAGAAGGTCGTGGCGTTCGTCAGCGAGGACGCCGGCATGACCTACAGCGTGCGGCCGATTCCGCAGAGCGCGGGCGGCGCCGGCTCCGATCCGTCGGTGGGCATCGCCACCGATGGCACCGTCTACATGTGCTACGAGAATGCCGACGGCACCACCCACGTCGCGGTTTCCCGCGACAAGGGCGAGACTTGGATCAACGACACCAATATCGGCGCGGCTGCCGGGCTGGTGGCGACGCGCTTCCCGGCGATGGTTGCCGGCGATCCGGATCGTGCCGCCTGCGCCTTCCTCGGCACCACGACCAACGGCGGCTCCGAGTCGCTGGCCTTCGAGGGCGTCTGGTATCCGTATATCGCGACGACCTATGACGCCGGCGAGACCTGGCATCTGGTCAACGTGTCGCCCAACGATCCGGTGCAGGGCTTCGGCGGTGTCGGTCCCAGCGGCATCAACCGCAACCTGCTCGACTTCAACGACGCCGAGATCGACGACGAGGGGCGGATCCTGTTCGCCTACGCCGACGGCTGCACCGGCGCCTGCGTGCTCGATCCGCGCGCCAACGGCTTTGCCGCCAAGGGCACGATCGTGCGTCAGACCGGCGGCCGCACGCTGTATGCCGCGTTCGACGAGCAGATGCGCTTCAACGCGTCCACGCCACTGGCGCCGGCCGCGGCCTGTGCCAGCAGCACCAAGAGCCAGCGCACGATCAGCCGCACGCGCGTGGGCTGGAATGCACCGGACGATGGCGGCAGCGCGGTGACGCGCTACGACGTCTACCGCGCGCTGGCGCCCAACGAGGCGTTCACGCTGGTCGGCAGCACCGCCGGCAAGACCTCGTATGTCGATACCTCGGCCAACCCGGGCGTCGAGCGCTACTACTACAAGGTCGTGGCGAACAACGCGCAGGGCGTCGCCCCCGAGAGCAACGTCATCGAGCTGCCGATCAGCGAAGACACGGTGGTCGATACCTGCAGCCTGCCGGGCGAGATCATTGCGACCGATGCGCTCGGCGACGGTCTGGGCGATGACTTCGATTTCGAGTACATCGCAGTCGCCGAGCCGCTGGAGTACGAGGGCAATCTGGTGATCACGATGAAGATCGCCAACTTCAGCGCGACGGTGCCGCCGCCGGGTTCGTTCTACGGCATGCTGTTCCCGCTCAATGCGCAGCGCTTCCTCGCGCTCGATTCCACCCAGGGCCCCACGTCATTCGTCTACGGCACCTACGAGGAACTGCCGCAGGGCCTGCTGGCCTTCAATGCGGAAGGCGCTCTCGACGAGCGCAGCCAGTATGCCGCCGATGGCACCGTGGTGATGGTGGTGCCCAAGTCGGTGTTCGGCGATCTGACGCCGGGTACGCCGATCGCCGGTTTTGATGCGCGCGCGCGTGCCGGTACCTCGGCGGCGACCAGCCGCGATACCGCGGGTCCGGGCACTTATTTTGTGCGCGGGACCTCGATCTGCAGCGCGGCTGGCCTGCTGCTGGCCGACATCGAGGCGTCAGTGAACAAGGGCGGCGCGCCGCTGGATGTCGACTTCACGGTGTCCGGTGATGCGGCCGAGGGCACCCAGCTGCAGAGCTGGTCGATCGACTTCGGCGATGGCCAGAGCCTGCAGGATCAGGCGTTCGTCAATGGTCAGAGCAGCGCGCACGTCGTGCACACGTACCGCAGTGCCGGCACCTATGCCGCGCGCGCGTGGGTCAAGGACAGCAAGGGCAATGTCAGCAGCAACTCCGCCGTGGAGCACATCGTTGTCAGTGGCGCCAATGCCAGCGGCGGCAGCACGGATCAGGGTCGCTTTGGCGGCGCGCTGCCGATGACGCTGCTGCTGGGGCTGCTCGTGGCACTGGGCCTGCGCCAGCGGCTGCGTCGCTGAGGTCACGACGATCCGGGCCGGCATCCCGGCGGCCCGGATCGTCGCCTT
>JBFHQK010000057.1:0-11960 GCA_041592255.1 Fontimonas sp. | reverse complement strand
GGCGAGGCGCCGCCGGAGACCGTGCGGCTGATTGGCGAAAGCGTGCAGCCGCCGGCCGAGGCGCACGCGCCGGCCGAGCCCGCCGCCCGGCCATGAGTCCGGTGCGGCCCGGTGCGGAGGCGCACATGATCGAGGAACGGGCCATCGTCTCGCGCACGGCAGGCGCCGAGGTGTGGGTGCGGGCCGTGGGGCCGGAATCGTGTCCGCGCTGTGCCGAGGGGCGCGGTTGCGGGGGCGGTGTGCTCGGGCGGCTGATGGGCGGCCGGCGTCCCGAGGTTCAGGTCAGTGGCCAGCTTGAAGGATTGCATGTCGGCGACGCCGTGATCGTCGGCGTCGATGAAGGCGCCGTGATGAGCGCGTCGCTGTGGGTCTATCTGGTGCCGCTGTGCGGCATGCTGGCGGCGGGCGCGTTCGCCCAGGTGGTGCTGCAGGCGCACGACCTGCTGGTCGCCGCATTCGGCGCCACCGGGCTGGCCGGAGGGTTCGCGCTGACGTACCGCGTCGGTCGCCGCAGCGGCGCTGCGGCACGCTATCGACCGGTGCTGCTGCGCCGGACGTCGCCGGCAGGCGGCGGCGCCTGCGCGCGGGAGTAAGCCGGCGCCGGTTGCGGCGCGAACTTGTGGCGGCGGCGGGGCTGCGCGAAAATCGGCCGTTTTCGTCTCCGCGCCGGTTGCTTCGAACTCCGCGGGCACGTTTTTCCCCCTGCCAGGTCGGAGCCGTTCATGCCGCTTGTTGCCCGCTCCGCGCGGTGCCTGAGCCTCGTTGCGCTGCTGTTGCTGGTCGGCTGCGACCAGCGGCCGGCGCTCAGCGTTGCCGCGCCCCCTGATTTTGCCGATCTGGTCGAGCGGGTGTCGCCGGCCGTCGTCAACATCAGCACGGTGGCCGCCGAACCGCCGCAGGACCCGGCGCCTGAGGCCCAGCTCAAACCCGACGCCCTCGATGAAGCGCCGGAGTGGTTCCGCCGCTTCTTCGAACAGCAGCCCACGCCCCCCGACGACGAGTACGACTATCCGCCCGACCAGCAGTCGCTGGGATCCGGATTCATCCTCTGGGACGATGGCTACATCCTGACCAACTACCATGTGATCCGCGGCGCCAGCGAAGTCATCGTGCGCCTGCTCGATCGCCGCCAGTTCAGCGCGCGGATCGTCGGCAGCGACGAGGCCAGCGATCTGGCGCTGCTGCGCATCGATGCCAAGGATCTGCCGGTGGTCAAGCTCGGCAACTCGCGGGTCCTGCGGCCCGGCCAGTGGGTGCTGGCGATCGGCTCGCCTTTCGGTTTCGACTACTCGGTGACTGCGGGCATCGTCTCTGCCAAGGGCCGCGCGCTGGTCACCGAGCAGTACGTGCCCTTCATCCAGACCGACGTTGCGATCAATCCGGGCAATTCCGGCGGACCCCTGTTCAATCTCGCCGGCGAGGTGGTCGGGGTCAATTCGCAGATCTACTCGCAATCCGGCGGCTACCAGGGCGTGTCGTTCTCGATCCCGATCGATGTCGCGGCCAAGGTCGCGCGCCAGCTGCGGGATACTGGAACCGTCACGCGCGGCTGGCTGGGCGTCGTGGTCCAGGAAGTCGATCGCGATCTCGCCCTGCAGTTCGGCATGGACAAGCCCGAGGGCGCGCTGGTGGCCCGCGTGCTGCCCGACAGCCCGGCGGCACGGGCCGGACTGCGCGAGGGCGACGTGATCCTGCGCTTCAACGGCGAGTCGCTGCCCAGCTCGTCGAGCCTGCCGCATGTGGTCGGCATCACCGATCCGGGCGAGGTGGCCCGGCTCGATGTGATCCGCGCCGGCAAGGAACTGAGCATCCGCATCGACATCGGGACCCTGCGTGCGGAGCCGCCGGCGGCCCGTGCGGAGACCGCGCCATCGCGCGACCGGGGTTCGCTCGGCCTTGCGGTGCGGCCGCTGACCGCTGATGAACTGCGCACGGAGAAAATCGTCGGCGGCGGTCTGTTCGTCAGCGCGGTGGCTGACGGCCCGGCGGCGCGCGCCGGGGTGCGTCAGGGCGACATCCTGATCCAGGTCGCCGGACAGGAGGTGGACACGGTGGCGCGCTACAACGAGGTCCTGGGCCGGCTGACGCCGGGGCAGACGGTGCCGGTGCTGGTGCAGCGCCGCGGTGCGCCGCTGTTCCTGGCGCTCGACGTGCCGCCGGCCGGCGGCGGCTGACCCGCGATGCGACGGCTTCTGCTGCTGGGGCGTCCGGACTGCCATCTGTGCGAGGAATTTGAAGCCGAGCTGCGCGCGCATCTGGGCGGCACGCCGTTCGAACTGGCGCACGCCTGCGTCGATGACACCGCCGAATGGCGCCTGCGCTACGGGCGGCGCATTCCGGTACTGCTCGACGCGGCCGGCGAGGTGATCGCCGAAGGGCGGTTCGACGCCCGCGACTTCGGCCGGACCGACTGAGGCGGTCGCGGCGCGGCGCTGCCGCGCGTCGGCCGGAAACCCGCTCCGCGCGCTTGGCGCCACCCCCGAACAGCCCTGCGGCTATACTGCGCCCCCCTTTTTTCCGCTGCCATGAAGCAAGATCACATCCGCAACTTCTGCATCATCGCGCACATCGACCACGGTAAGTCGACGCTCGCCGACCGCTTCATCCAGCTGACGGGCGGGCTCGAGCAGCGTGAGATGACGCAGCAGGTGCTCGACAACAATCCGATCGAGCGTGAGCGCGGCATCACGATCAAGGCTCAGGCGGTGCAGCTGCATTACCGTGCCCGCAACGGCGAGCTGTATCAGTTCAACCTGATCGATACGCCCGGACACGTCGACTTCTCCTACGAGGTGTCGCGCTCGCTCGCCGCCTGTGAAGGCGCGCTGCTGGTCGTCGATGCATCGCAGGGGGTCGAGGCACAATCGGTCGCCAACTGCTACACCGCACTCGACCAGAACCTCGAAGTGCTGACCGTGCTCAACAAGATTGATCTGCAGAACGCCGAGCCGGATCGCGTCTGCGACGAGGTCGAGCAGGTCATCGGCATCCCGGCGGTCGATGCGCTGCGCATTTCGGCCAAGACCGGCCTCAATGTCCCGGACGTGCTCGAGGCGGTGGTCGAGAAGCTGCCGCCGCCCAAGGGCGACCCCGACGGCCGCCTGCAGGCGCTGATCATCGACTCCTGGTTCGACAACTACCTCGGCGTCGTCTCGCTGGTGCGCATCGTCAACGGCGCGCTGAAGAAGGGCGAGAAGATCCGCGTGATGTCGACCGGGCGCGACTATGAAGTGACGATGCTCGGCGTCAACGCCCCCAAGCGCGTGTTCAAGGACGCGCTCGGCTGTGGCGAAGTGGGCTTCATCGTCGCCGGCATCAAGGACATCTTCGGCGCCCCGGTCGGCGACACGCTGACGCTGGCGGCCAAACCCTGCGACGGCCCGCTGCCCGGCTTCCGCCAGGTGCAGCCGCGCGTGTTCGCCGGCATGTTCCCGGTGGATGCCGACGACTTCGAGGATTTCCGCGAGTCGCTGCAGAAGCTGCGCCTCAACGACTCGGCGCTGCAGTTCGAGCCGGAGAACTCCACCGCGCTGGGCTTCGGCTTCCGCATCGGTTTCCTCGGCATGCTGCACATGGACATCGTCCAGGAGCGGCTGGAACGCGAGTACAACCTCAACCTGATCACCACCGCGCCGTCGGTGGTCTACGAGGTGCTCAAGACCGACGGCGATGTGATCCGCATCGACAACCCGGCGGAACTGCCGGAGCCGGGATCGCTGGCGGAAATCCGCGAGCCGATCATCAACGCGCGCATTCTGATGCCGCCGGATTACGTCGGCTCGGTGATGCAGCTGTGCATGGAAAAGCGCGGGGTGCAGAAGAATCTGCGCTATCTCGGCTCGCAGGTGCAGATGGAAGTCGAGATGCCGATGGCCGAGGTCGTCCTCGACTTCTTCGACCGTCTCAAGAGCGTGTCGCGCGGCTTTGCGTCGTTCGAGTACGAGTTCGTGCGCTTCCAGGCCGCCGACCTGGTGCGGCTGGATGTGCTGGTCAACGGCGACAAGGTCGATGCCCTGGCGAGCATCGTGCATCGCGATGCGGCCTATCCGCGCGGGCGCGACTTGTGCGAGCGCATGCAGGAGGTCATTCACCGGCAGATGTTCGACATCGCGATCCAGGCGGCGATCGGCTCGAAGATCATCGCCCGCACCACGGTCAAGGCGCTGCGCAAGGACGTCATCGCCAAGTGCTACGGTGGCGACGTCAGCCGCAAGCGCAAGCTGCTCGAAAAGCAGAAAGAAGGCAAAAAGCGAATGAAGGCGGTCGGCAACGTCGAGATTCCGCAGGAAGCGTTCCTGGCGGTGCTCGGCGTGGATCGCAAGAAGTGAGGGCGGGGGGAAGCCGCCTGCGGTGACTGTTGTGCGGGCCTGGCCCGCCGGCGGCCAGGGGCCGCTCCACCAACGTCTGGCGTGAGACTGTTTTTACATGAACGACTTTCATCTCGATTTCGCCGTCATCCTGACGGCGCTCACCGCGGTCACCGGCGTGTTCTGGGCGCTGGACAAGTGGTGGCTGGCGCCGCGGCGCGCGCGCGCCCTGGAGCCGGTCAAACCCAACGGGTTTGTCGACTTCTGCCAGTCGTTTTTCCCGGTGATCCTGGTCGTGCTCGTGCTGCGCTCGTTCCTCGCCGAGCCGTTCCGGATCCCCTCGGGCTCGATGATTCCGACCCTGCTGGTCGGAGACTTCATTCTGGTCAACAAGTACGCCTACGGCCTGCGCGATCCGGTGCTGCACCACAAGTTCGTGGACGTGGGCGCACCGGCGCGCGGCGATATCGTTGTGTTCCGCTGGCCGGTGGATCCGAGCAAGGACTTCATCAAGCGCATCGTCGGGCTTCCCGGCGATCACATCGCCTATCGCGACAAGCAGCTGCAGGTCAACGGCGAGCCGGTGCCGCTGGATCCGTCCGGTGTTTATACTGCGCCGGGACTGCCGCCGCCGGGGGTGGTCTACCGGCTCAGCGAGAACCTGACCGGAGTCGAGCACCATGTGCTGGTCAACCCGGGACGGCCGGCCGACGATTTCGAGTTCGTGGTACCGCCCGGAGAGTACTTCGCGATGGGTGACAACCGCGATGGGTCCGACGACAGCCGCCGCTGGGGCACGATTCCGGAGCGCAATCTCGTGGGCAAGGCCTTCTTCATCTGGATGTCCTGGGATGCGGCCAATACCCGCATCGACTTCTCGCGCATCGGCACGCGGATCCAGTGACATCGGCAACCGGAGCGAACATGCAGATGCGTAGCCGTCAACGCGGGCTGGGCTGGTTCGGCCTGCTGCTGGTCCTGGGATTGATCGCCTTCTTCGCCATCGTCGGCGTCAAGTGCCTGCCGATCTACCTGAATCAGATGAAGATCGCGAGCTCGGTGAAGAAGGTCGCGTCGGATCCGTCCAACGCGCGCGCCGAAGTCAGCGAACTGCGCAACGACTTGCAGCGCTACTGGGACATCGAGGACATCGCGCATCTGTAGCCGCGCGACGTCAAGGTGCGGCGCAGCGGTGAAGGGCGCTTCCTCAGCTATGAATACGAGGCGCGCGAGCGGCTGTTCTACAACATCTCGATCGTGATTGAGTTCAGCGACGACGTGCGCTTCGCCGGGGAATAGACTCGACTTGAGTGACCCGCTGGACATCCTGCAGAAGCGGCTGGGCTACCGCTTCGCCGATCCGGACCTGCTGGTCCGCGCGCTGTCGCATCGCAGTCTCGGCGGCCGCAACAATGAGCGCCTGGAGTTTCTCGGCGACGCGCTGATCAACCTGGTTGCCGCCGCCGCCCTGTACGAGGCCAAGCCCAGTGCCGAGGAAGGCGCGCTGTCGCGGCTGCGCGCCAGCGTGGTGCGCGAGGAATCGCTGGCGCAACTGGCACGTGGGCTCGACCTGGGCGCATTCATCCGCCTGGGCGAGAGCGAACTCAAGTCCGGCGGCTTCCGCCGCGAGTCGATCCTCGCCGACGCCTATGAAGCCGTGCTCGGTGCGGTCTACCTCGATGGCGGTTTTGGCGCGGCGCAGGCCACGGCGCTGCAGCTGTTCCGCCCGTTGCTCGACGCGCTGCCGGATGCCGAGCAGCTCAAGGATCCCAAGACCCGCCTGCAGGAATGGTTGCAGGGACGCTCGCGGACACTGCCGCGCTACGAGGTGCTCGCCGAGGAGGGCCCGGCGCATGCGCGGCGCTTCCGCGTCGCCTGTGCGCTCGCCGACGCGGACACCCGCACCGAAGCCGAGGCCAGCAGTCGCCGGGGCGCCGAGCAGCAGGCCGCCGAGGCGATGCTGCAGATGCTGGAGAAAGGAAATGCGTAGCGGTAACGTCACCATCGCCGGGCGACCCCGCGCGGGCACTTGCGCCCGCGGAGGCCATGAATGGGTCGGCAGGTGCCGACAATGGGACGCGCCGGCGTGTGCGGAGCGACCTCATGCGTAGCGGTATCGTGACCATCGCCGGGCGGCCCAATGTCGGCAAGTCCTCGCTGCTCAACGCCTTGGTCGGGCGCAAGGTGAGCATCGTCTCGCACAAGCCGCAGACCACCCGGCACCGCATCCAGGGCGTCCTGCATCGCGGCGAGGATCAGATCGTGTTCGTCGACACGCCCGGGCTGCACCGGCTGCAGAAGCGGGCGCTCAACCGGGTGATGAACGAAGCCGCCGCCGGCGCGCTGCGCGACGTGGACCTGGTGCTGTTCGTCATCGAGGCCGGTCGCTGGACCGAAGAGGATCAGGCGGTGCTGGAGCGTCTGGCGCGCAGTTCGGCGCCGGTGGCGCTGCTGATCAACAAGGTGGACCGCCTCAAGGACCGCAGCGTCCTGCTGCCCGAATTGCAGCGGCTCGCCGCGATGCGCGAGTACGCCTTCGTCGTGCCGGTGTCGGCCTTGCGCCACGACAATCTCAAGGCGCTGGCCGACGAGATTTTCCGTCACCTGCCGGAAGGTCCGCCGCTGTATCCGCCGGGCCAGATCGTCGGCCACGACGATGCGTTCACCGTCGCCGAAGTCGTGCGCGAAAAGCTGATCCGCAACCTGCATGAGGAACTGCCGTATGCGCTCACCGTCGAGGTCGAGCAGTACGAGCGCGAGGACGGACTTGACCGCGTCAATGCGGTGATCTGGGTCGAGCGTGAGAACCAGCGCAAGATCGTGATCGGCGAGCAGGGCGAGACGCTGAAGAAAGTCGGCACGGCGGCGCGCCGCGAGCTCGAGCGCATGCTCGGCCGCAAGCTGTTCCTCGGACTCTGGTGTAAGGTGCGCGAGAACTGGAGCGATGATCCCAAGGCACTGCGGCGCTTCGGTCTGAGCAGCGAGGACTGATGCGCGCGCGGGACGGGCGTGGAGCGGCTCTGTCGCGCGCGGCAGGGTCGGCGGCGCCGCGCTGACGCATCGCAATGACGCATACGGCCCGGCTCGAGCCCGCGTACCTGCTGGCCACGCGGCCTTACCGCGACACCAGTCTGCTGCTCGAGGCCTACAGCGCCGCGCACGGTCGCGTCGGCCTGGTCGCCAAGGGTGCGCGTGGCCCGCGCTCGCGGCTGCGCGGGGTGCTGCGGCCGTTCGTTCCGCTGTTGCTGTCCTGGCGTGCGACCGGCGAGCTGGGCACGCTCACCGGCGCCGAGGCGCAGGCGCCGGGGATCGCGCTCGCCGGCGAGCGCGTGTTCTACGGCTGGTACCTCAACGAGCTGTTGCTGCGGCTGCTGCAGCGCCACGATCCGCACGCCGCGCTGTATGCGATCTATGCCGCCGTGCTGCCGGAGCTGGCCGGGACCGAGGCGCAGGCGCAGACCGCACTGCGGCTGTTCGAGATGCGCCTGCTGGCCGAGATCGGCTACGGCCTGCTGCTGCCCGCCGAGCTGGATCCGCAGCGCTGCTACCGCTATGACTGGGAGCGCGGACCGCTGGCGGCGTCCGAGGGCTACGCCGGCGCGAGTCTGATCGCGCTGCGCGACGCGCGTCTCGACGACGAGACCAGCCGGCGCGATGCGCGGCATCTGCTGCGCGAAGCGATCCGGCGGCAGCTCGGCGGGCGCGAGCTGCAGTCCGCGGTCTTGTTGCGACAGCTGCGCGCCCGCAGGGCCGATCCGGCGTAGCGCCGGCCGTCAGCGGCTCGATCCGCGCCGCGGGGATGAAAGGGCGCACCGCTTCGGCTATCGTGCGCCGTCTTTTACAGGGCCCCGCTCCATGCCGCGTACCGCCGCACCGTCGCCGATCCGTCTGGGGGTCAACGTCGATCACGTCGCCACCGTGCGCCAGGCACGCGGCACCACCTATCCCGACCCGGTCGAGGCCGGGCTGGTCGCCGTGGCGGCGGGGGCGGCGAGCATCACCATCCATCTGCGCGAGGACCGCCGGCATATCCAGGAGCACGATGTGCGCCGGCTCAAGGCGCGCTGCCCGGCGCCGATCAACCTGGAGATGGCGGTGACCGACGAGATGGTCGGCTTCGCCTGTCGCGTCAAACCCCGTTTTGTCTGTCTGGTGCCCGAGCGGCGCCAGGAACTCACCACCGAGGGCGGACTGGACGTTGCCGCTCAGCAGGACGCTATCGCCGCCGCCTGCCGCCGGCTCGCGCGCGCGGGGATCGAGGTGGCGCTGTTCATCGACCCGGTGGCGGCGCAGCTCAAGGCGGCCCGCGCGACCGGGGCGCCGCACCTCGAGATCCACACCGGCAGCTACGCCGAGGCCAGCGGGCGCCGGCGTAGCGCCGAACTGGCGCGCATCGCGCGCTTCGCCGCGCAGGCGCAGGCCGCTGGATTCGAAGTGCACGCCGGTCATGGCCTGAGTCTGGACAACGTCGGCGCGGTGGCCGCGATTCCCGAGATCATCGAGCTGAACATTGGTCACAGCATCGTTGCGCGCGCGATGTTCGTCGGCCTGCCGGCGGCGGTGGCGGAAATGCGCCGGGCGATGAGCGACGCCCGCGGATGCTGAAGCGCGCCGCCAGCGCCCCGTCGACGGCCGAGGGCGGCGGCGGCGCCAGGCTGCACGGCATCGACGTCGACATCCTGCGCGTCGAGCGCATGGAGAAGCTGCTGGCGCGACACGGGCGCAAGGTGCTGGTGCGGCTGCTGTGCGCGGCGGAATTGCGCGAAGTGCGCGCGCGCAGCAACACGGCCCGCGCGCTGGCGATGTGTTTTGCCGCCAAGGAGGCCTTCGTCAAGGCGCTGGGCACCGGATTCGCCGGCGTCGGCTACCGTGACGCCGGCGTCGTGCGCGAAGCCAGCGGGCGGCCGACGCTGGTGTTCAGCCGGCGCATGCAGGCCCGTCTCAAGCGCGAGGGGATCGCCGCCGCGCACGTCTCGCTCAGCGATGACGCCGGCATGGTCTGTGCCTACGTGGTGCTGGAGCGGCGCGCCTGACGCGTCGCGCCACGGCCGCCGCGACGCAGCCTACAATTGCGCGATGAAAATCCTGCTCACCGGCGCCGCCGGCTTCGTCGGCATGCACACCGCGCTCGCCTTGCTGGCGCGCGGCGACACCGTGCTTGGCTGCGACAACCTCAACGACTACTACGATCCGACGCTCAAGCACGCGCGTCTCGCCCAGCTGCAGGGGCGGCCCGGGTTCAGCTTCACGACGCTCGATTTGGCGCAGGCCGATGCGCTGACTGCGGCGTTCCGCGACTTCAGTCCCGATGCGGTCGTTCATCTGGCGGCTCAGGCCGGCGTGCGCTACTCGCTGCAAAATCCGCGCGCGTACATCGACAGCAATCTGGTCGGCTTCGCCAACCTGCTGGAGTGCTGCCGGCATCATCCGGTGCGCCATCTGGTGTTCGCGTCGTCCAGTTCGGTCTACGGGGCCAACACCAAGGTGCCGTTTGCGGTCAGCGACAGCACCGATCACCCGGTCAGCCTGTACGCGGCCACCAAGAAAGCCAACGAGGCGATGGCGCACGCGTACAGCGATCTGTACCGCATCCCGTCGACGGGGCTGCGCTTCTTCACCGTGTATGGCCCCTGGGGACGGCCGGACATGGCCTACTTCTCGTTCACCCAGGCGCTGTTCGAAGGCCGCGAGATCGAGGTATTCAATCAGGGCGACATGGAGCGGGATTTCACCTACATCGACGACATCGTCGACGGGGTGATCCGCGTGCTCGACTGCGCGCCGCAGCCGGACGCGGCCTGGACCGGCAACCCGCCGGTGCTGGGGCGCAGCCGCGCGCCGTTTCGCCTGTACAACATCGGTAACCATTCGCCGGTTAAGCTGCTGCGCTTCATCGAAGTGCTCGAGCGGCTGACCGGGCGTCCGGCGGCGAAGCGGTTCAAGCCGATGGCGCCGGGGGATGTGCATCGCACCTATGCCGATGTCGATGACCTGATCGCCGATGTCGGCTTCCGGCCGACGACGGATATCGAAACCGGTCTGGCGCGCTTCGTCGACTGGTACCGGCAGTATTACCGGGTCTGAGCCCGCCGCGGCGCGCGCAGGATTGGCGTCTGCGCACATACCAAGAAAGGTTTATCAAATGAAAGTCACAGTTTTCGGTTCCGGTTATGTCGGTCTGGTGACCGCCGCCTGCCTGGCGGACTCCGGCAATCAGGTCACCTGCGTCGACGTCGACGCCGACCGCGTCGAGCGGCTGCGCCAGGGGCATTGCCCGTTTTACGAGCCGGGTGTGGATGAGTTGCTGACGCGCAATGCGCGCGCCGGCCGCATCCGCTTCACCACCGATGCGGCCGAAGGCGTGGCGCAGGGGCAGATCATCTTCATCGCCGTCGGCACGCCGCCGCAGGAGGACGGCTCGGCCGATCTGCAGTACGTGCTTGCGGTCGCGCGCTCGGTGGGCATGCACATGACCGACTACCGCGTGATCTGCACCAAATCGACGGTGCCGGTTGGCACCGCAGCCAAGGTGCGGCAGACCGTCGCCGCGGCACTGGCGCAGCGCGGGCAGGCGGTGGCCTTCGATGTCGTTTCCAACCCAGAGTTCCTCAAAGAAGGCGCGGCGGTCGAGGACTTCATGCGTCCGGACCGCATCATCGTCGGCACCGACAGCGAGCGGGCGCTGGCGCTGATGCGCGAGCTCTACGCGCCGTTCAACCGCAACCGCGACCGCCTGATGGCGATGGACATCGAGTCCGCGGAACTGACCAAGTACGCCGCCAACGCGATGCTGGCGACGCGCATCAGCTTCATGAACGAACTGGCGCTGCTGGCCGAGAAGGTCGGTGCGGATATCGAAAGCGTGCGCCGCGGGATTGGCGCCGATCCGCGCATCGGCTACCAGTTCCTCTACGCCGGCTGCGGCTACGGCGGCTCGTGCTTCCCCAAGGACGTCAAGGCCTTGATCCGCACCGGCGCGGAGTTCGGGCAGAACCTCAAGATCCTCAATGCGGTCGAGGGCGCCAACGAGCACCAGAAATCGCTGCTGTTCGCACGCATCCAGGCGTATCTGGGCGCGGTGCGCGGCAAGACCATCGCGCTGTGGGGGCTGGCGTTCAAACCCAATACCGACGACATGCGCGAAGCGCCCAGCCGGGTGTTGATGGAGGCGATCTGGGCCGAAGGTGGCAAGGTCCGCGCCTACGACCCGATCGCGATGGAGGCCACGCGCAAGCTCTACGGCGAGCGCGACGATCTGGAGCTGTGCGACAGCGCCGAGGCCGCCTGCGACGGTGCCGATGCGCTGGCCCTGGTCACCGAGTGGGCACAGTTCCGCGCCCCGGATTTTGCTGCGATCAAGGCGCGCCTGCGCAACGCCGCGATCTTCGACGGCCGCAATCTGTACGACCCGGCGACCCTGAACGCGCTGGGATTCCACTATCAGGGGATCGGACGCCGGCCGGCGTAGGTGCGTGCAATCGATGCGGGTGGGTCGCCGCCAGCGTCCGGGAGACTGTATCGACTGGCCTCAGTCTGCGTTATTGCATGCGTGGGCGCTTTAATACGGGGGAGTTATGTGTGGAATCGTCGGGGCCGTGGCGCGCAGAAATGTGACGCCGATACTTGTTGAGGGCCTAAAGCGGCTGGAGTATC
>JBFHQK010000056.1:0-12060 GCA_041592255.1 Fontimonas sp. | reverse complement strand
TCCGAAGTGCTCGCCGCGCAGTTCGGCAAGCTCGCATCGATCGAGATTCCCGAAGGCGCCGTCCTCGACATGGCCGCCGCCGCGGTCAAGTACGAAGGCCTGTTCGCGACGATGGTCTGGATCGGCCTGGGCGCAGGCGCGCTCGTGCTGCTGCTGACGCCGCTGCTCAAGCGCGGCATGCACGGAGTCAAGTAGACCGCGGTCTCTGTCGCGTCAGCGCGCGCCGCAGCAGTCCCGGCAGCAAGCCCAGGCTGAACAGCAGGCTCGGGTTCAGCGCGCCGCCACCGCCGCTGCGCGGCGGCACGACGCTGACGGTCACCGTGGCGCTGCCGGTCAGGCCGCCGGGGTCGCGGATCGTGTAGGTGAAGGTCTCGGTACCGGTGAAGCCGGCGGCCGGCGTGTAGCGCACCACGGTGCCCACGATCGTGCCGCTGCCACCGGCGCTGAAATCGACGACGCTGACCAGGCTCAGGGTCTCGCCGCTGTCGGGCGCAGCGCTGTCGTTGGCCAGCACCGGCAGGTCGGTGGGGGTGTCGACGGTCACGCTGAAGCTGTCGTTGACCGCGCGCGGCGGATCGTTGACCGCTGTCACGGTCACGGTCACGACGGCGCTGGCGGTACGCCCGGCGGCGTTGCGCGCGCTGTAGCGGAAGGTTTCGCTGCCGTTGAAGTCCGCGGCGGGCGTGTAGCGGATCCGGTTGTTGACGATGCTGGCACTGCCGCCGGCATCCGGGGTTGAAACCGAGACCAGCGTCAGGCCGGATTCATCGTTGGCAAGGACGTCAAAGTCGGTCGCGCCGCTGTCTTCGGCGACGGTGTAGTCGTCCGCGGCCACCGTCGGCGCGCCGGCGGGATTCTTGCCGGTGAGCGTGCGGATGCCGGTGTTCGCCGGGTCGAGCCAGGCCTTGAGCTGGCCGGCGGCCGCGGCATTGGCGGTCCACTGGCGGTCAAGACGGGCGTAGTAGTCGGGGAAGGTCTGTTCGTTGTCAGGGGTGAGCGGATCGTCGCAGGCGGCGCTGCCGCCGGACAGGGTGCCGACCACGTGGCGGTTCTGGTTCCACAAGCCCGATCCGGACGAGCCGGGTTCGGTGACGCCCTGGCTCCAGCCGTTGACGCGCCATGCCGGAATCTCTGCGCCGCCGGTTTGGATCTGCACCATGGTGGCGGTCAGCGGCAGGGTGAATTCACTGATCTTCTTGGCGTCGCCAGCCGGATGGTGCAGGCCGACGCCGCTGCTGCCGCCGGTGCCGCTGGCATCCCAGCCGGCGTAGTAGACGTTAAACGCCGGGTTGGGTGCGGCGCTGAGTTCGATCAGCGTCATGTCGGTGTTGACGTCGTCGGCGCGCAGGACGGCACCGGTCTGGTTCTGCGTGTCGACTGCATCGGGGGTGCCGCTGCAGACGCTGTTGGCGAAGTTCCAGTAGGTCACGACCCCGGAGGCCGGGCTGCCGGTTTCGCCGATGCCGCAGTGATCGGCGGTGAGTACGTAAGGCTTGTCGTCCTGGGCCAGGTTGTTGACCAGCACGCCGCTGCACAGGCCGACGAATCCACCCAGTGCCGGAATCTGCAGCTTGACCGTGGCACGGATCTCGTCGCGCCAGTTGTTGCCCAGCGGGCAGATCGTGTCGATGTGGCAGCGGCCGGAATCGCCGAGATCGCGCGTGTTGCGAAAGCCGTGGCCGATGCGGCCCAGTTCGAGCGCGACCTCGTCGCGCGCGGCGCTGGGGACGCGCAGTTCGATCACGGCCATCTCGCCGGGCACTGTCGCCGTCCACAGCGTGCCCTCCGCGCTGTGCTGCGCGGCCGTGTACGGGCCCTGCACCGCGCGGCCTTCGGCATCGTAGATCCACAACGCGGCGCCAGCGGGGACCTGGAAGCGCGCAAACTCCATCAGCAGTGACCGCGCGCCGGCCGAGTAGATGCGCGTGCGCCAGCGCTCGGTCTGCGGATTGGGTGCGTCCCAGCGGCCGCCGGCGAGATCGACCGGCAGGCCGACCGTGACCGCGAAGAGCCACGGGCCGCTGCCCTTGACGTCGGCGGCGGCCGTCACCGCCTTGGCGACCGCCATTGCCGGCGCAACGTGCAGGGGCAGTTCGTCGAGGTCGGCGAGCTGGGGCGCAAGCGCGGCTGCGGCCTGCGGGGGCAGTCCCAGCGCCAGAATCAGCAGCAGAATGCGACGCATGCAGGCACTCTCGATGCGGGCAGCGCAGGTGCTGGCTGCCGCCAGTGAATGAACCCGCAGTCTAGCGCTTCAGGGCCGGCGGGCTGCGTGTGCCGGTCCGCACCGGTCGGATCAGTCGGACCGTTCGCGACCCTCACCGGGCGGGGCTTTCAGGACGCGGGTGCGGCGACCGTCGCCCAGGCGCAGGTCCGCGCACTGCGCATGTGCCAGTTGCAGCACCGCGCTGGCGATGGCTCCGTCTTCGGTCGCGACTGCGTCGACGATCTCGCCGGCGGACGTGGGCGGATCGCCGGCGATGACATCGCTGCCCGGCTCCGGCGGCGGCCCGTCGAGATGGCAGACGAACAGGCGCCGCTTCAGCTGGCCAAGGTAGTGCAGCCGCGCGACGATCTCCTGGCCGGTGTAGCAGCCCTTGTCGAAGCTGATGCCGCCGAGCTGATCCAGGTTGGCCATCTGCGGCACGAAATGGTCGCGGGTCTGCGGATAGACCACCGGCACGCCGGCTTCGATGTCCGCGCGCCGCCAGCGGTCGAAAGGCTGCGGCGGCGGCAGACCGGTCAGCAGCGTCTCCAGCGCCGCGGCCGGGCCGGTGATGCTGTAGCGGGGCAGGGCGCCGAGGCGGCGCATGACGCACAGGCCGCGCGCGGGATCGCGCCGGCAGGTCAGCGGCGCGTCCGGCACCGGCAGTGCTGCGGCACGCAGGGATGCGGCCGCCGCGTCGCCGATCAGTCCGATCGCGCGCACCGACGCCGACACGTCGTCGAGCGTGACCTTGCTGCGCAGCACGAACAGGCGCAGTCGCTGGAGGGTGGATTCCAGCACGCTGCGGTGCAGTTCGATCAGCACGCCGTCGCCATCGTCGAGCAGGTGCAACACGGCGAGCATGCGACCCTTGGGGCTGTTGTAGCTGCTGATCTGCGCCTGCGGGTCGCGCAGCTGACGCAGGTCGCTGCTGAGCTGGCCCTGGAGGAAGTCCCGCGCGTCGGCGCCGGCGACGCGAAGATAGCCAAGCTCGGAAAGCGCCACGGTCTGGTCGGAGTTCATTGCCGATGGGGGGATAAATTTGTCACACTATTAGGGCTCAGCAACCGCATTATCGATCTGCAGCCCCAACAAGTCCCGTGCCAGGCGTTCAGAAGTCAGCGTCCAAACCCACCGAGCCCACTCCGGCTCGCGACACCGTGTCACTGGACGAACTGCTCAAGCAGCGCCAGCCGGTGCCCGAAATCGGCGGACGGACCGACGGGCCGGAGCCGACGCGCTACGGCGATTGGGAAAAAAACGGTCGCTGCATCGATTTCTAGCGCCTCATACCCATCATCCGCTCTGGGGACCGGAATGACTACAAAATCGCCAGTGGGCAGCCGCCCGCTTTCGCCCTTCATGCTCGGGCAGTACTACCGGTTCCAGTGGACCTCGCTGCTGTCCTTCGCGCACCGCATCACCGGCGTCGGCCTGGCACTGGGCACGCTGCTGGTCGCCAGCTGGCTGATTGCCCTGGCCGGCGGGCCGGAATGGTACGCCGCCTACCGCGTGCATCTGAGCGCCTGGTACGGACAGGCGCTACTGTTCGCCTGGACCTGGGCGCTGATGTATCACCTGAGCAACGGCATCCGTCACCTGTTCTGGGATACCGGCCGCGGTTTCGACCTCAAGGTCGCTGAGCGTTCCGGCTACGCCGTGGTTGCGATGTCGCTGCTGCTCACGGCGACGGTCTGGGCCCTCGCCCGCTTCGCCTGAGGAGCTATTCGATGAGTCTGCGTTCTCCGTTGTCCCGCGCGCGCGGCCTGGGTTCGGCCAAGCAGGGCGTGCACCACTTCTGGGTGCAGCGCGTCAGTGCGGTGGCACTGGTGCCGATGGCGCTGTGGTTCGTGTTCTCGCTGGCCAAGCTGGCCACCGGCGATACCGACTTCTACGCCGTGCAGCACTGGGTGTCGGCGCCTTCGGTCGCCGTCGTCCTGGCGCTGTTTCTCGGTACCGCGCTGTACCACTCGATGCTCGGCGTGCAGGTGGTCATCGAGGACTACATCGCCGGTGAGGGGCTGAAGCTGACGGCGCTGGTGCTGTCCAAGTTCGTGCACATCGTCGTCGCCGCAGCGAGCATTTTCGCGGTGCTCAAGATCGCGCTCGCTTAAGAATCGGGAATCATCATGGCTGCTTACGAAATCGTTCATCACGAATACGACGCGATCGTGGTCGGCGCCGGCGGTGCCGGCCTGCGCGCGACGCTGGGTCTGGCCGAGGCCGGCCTGAAGACCGCGAACATCACCAAGCTGTTTCCGACGCGCTCGCACACCGTGGCCGCCCAGGGCGGCATCTCCGCGGCGCTGGCCAACATGGGCCGCGACGACTGGCGCTGGCACTTCTACGACACGGTGAAGGGTTCCGACTGGCTCGGCGACCAGGACGCGATCCAGTACATGACGCGCGAGGCGATCCCCGCGATCATCGAGCTGGAGCACTACGGCGTGCCGTTCTCGCGCACCCCGGAAGGCAAGATTTACCAGCGCCCGTTCGGCGGCATGACCACCGAATTCGGCAAGGGCCCGCCGGCGCAGCGCACCTGCGCGGCCGCCGACCGCACCGGCCACGCGATGCTGCACACGCTGTATCAGCAGTCGCTGAAGTGCAAGGCGCAGTTCTTCATCGAGTACTTCGCGCTCGATCTGCTAATGGACGAGGACGGCTCCTGCAAGGGCGTGCTGGCCTGGGATCTGGCGACCGGCCAGCTGCACCGGTTCCGCGCCCACCTCGTCATTCTCGCCACCGGCGGCTACGGCCGCGCCTTCTTCTCGGCGACCTCGGCGCACACCTGCACCGGCGACGGCAATGCGATGGTGCTGCGCGCCGGCCTGCCGCTGCAGGATCTGGAATTCGTCCAGTTCCATCCGACCGGCATCTATGGCTCCGGCTGCCTGATCACCGAGGGCGCGCGGGGCGAGGGTGGCTACCTCACCAACAAGAACGGCGAGCGCTTCATGGAGCGCTATGCGCCGAGCGTGAAGGACCTCGCACCGCGTGACATGGTGTCGCGCGCGATGGCCACCGAGATCCGCGACGGCCG
This sequence comes from Fontimonas sp., assembly GCA_041592255.1. Lineage (GTDB taxonomy): Bacteria > Pseudomonadota > Gammaproteobacteria > Nevskiales > Nevskiaceae > Solimonas. The sequence goes on along the minus strand of JBFHQK010000056.1, from coordinate 6,814 downwards.
CGGTGTCGGTGCCGAAGCCGATCATATTCATCTGCACCTCGAACATCTGGGTCCGGAAGTGCTGCACGCACGGCTGCCCGGCATCTCGGAAAGCGCCAAGATCTTCGCCGGCGTCGACGTCACCAAGGAGCCGATCCCGGTGGTGCCGACGGTGCACTACAACATGGGCGGCATCCCGACGCTGTACACCGGCGAAGTGGTGACGCTGAAGAACGGCAACCCCGACAGCATCGTTCCCGGCCTGATGGCGGTGGGTGAGGCGGCCTGCGTTTCGGTGCACGGCGCCAACCGCCTGGGCTCGAACTCGCTGCTGGACCTGGTCGTGTTCGGCCGCGCCGCGGCGATCCGCGCCGCCCAGCTGGTCAAGCCCGGTCAGCCGCACAAGAAGATTTCCAACGCATCCGAGGACAAGGCGCTGGCGCGCCTCGACGGCTTCCGCAACGCCAAGGGCGGCACCGGCACCGCCAAGATCCGCCTCGACATGCAGAAGACCATGCAGAAGCACTGCGCGGTGTTCCGCGACGGCCCGCTGATGCAGGAGGGCATCGTCAAGCTCAAGGACGTGGTGCGCAACTTCCGCGACGACCTGTCGGTGTCCGACCGCTCGATGATCTGGAACTCCGATCTGGCCGAGACGCTGGAACTCGACAATCTGCTCGGCCAGGCGCTGATCACGATCGTCTGCGCCGAGAACCGCAAGGAGTCGCGCGGTGCCCACGCGCGCGATGACATCAAGGACCGCGACGATCAGAACTGGCTCAAGCACACCGTCGCCTGGCGCACCGGCGACGAGGACGTGAAGATCGACTTCCGTCCGGTGCACATGCAGCCGCTCGACAGCGAGGTCGAGCACATCCCGCCGGTTGCACGGAAATACTGATCTACCCGTAGGGCGGGGCAGCCCCGCCGTGCTTGCTGCGGCCTCAGGCCGCGCTAACAGGAATTGACCATGGCCCAGTTTTCGCTTCCGCAGAATTCGAAGATCGACAAGGCCGCCGGCAAGACGCACAAAGCGCCGGCCGGGGCCAAGGACGTCAAGAGCTTCAAGATTTACCGCTACGATCCGGACAGCGGCGCCAATCCGCGCGTGGACACCTACGAGGTGGACATGGCCAGCTGCGGGCCGATGGTGCTCGACGCGCTGATCAAGATCAAAAACGAAGTCGATCCGACGCTGACCTTCCGCCGTTCGTGCCGCGAGGGCATCTGCGGATCGTGCGCGATGAACATCGACGGCACCAACACGCTTGCGTGCATCAAGCCCTGCGACGAGATCAAGGGCGACGCCAAGGTCTATCCGCTGCCGCACATGCCGGTGGTCAAGGATCTGGTGCCGGACATGACGCACTTCTACGCGCAGCTGGCCTCGATCGAGCCCTGGCTCAAGACCGATTCGCCGGCGCCGACGCGCGAGCGCCTGCAGTCCGAGGCCGACCGCGCCAAGCTCGACGGCCTCTACGAGTGCATCCTCTGCGCCTGCTGCTCGACCAGCTGCCCGAGCTACTGGTGGAACTCTGACCGCTACCTCGGACCGGCGATCCTGCTGCAGGCCTACCGCTGGCTGGTCGATTCGCGCGATGAGGCCACCGGCGAACGCCTCGATGCCCTCGAGGATCCGTTCAAGCTGTACCGCTGCCACACGATCATGAACTGCGCCAAGACCTGCCCCAAGGGACTCAATCCCGCCAAGGCGATCAGCGGCATCAAGCAGATGATCGTCGAGCGGGCGGTCTGAGCCCGGCTACTGTCATTTCTTGAACCGCGGTATTCACCAGGTTGCAGGCGCGCATGCATTCGTCTGATCCGACGCCAAGCGAAACGTCTGCTGCCGCGCGGTCGGCCGAGGGCCGCCTGCGCTGGCTGCTGCGTCGCGGTATGAAGGAGCTGGACGTGCTGATGGAGCGCTACTACGCGCAGCGGTTCCATGCCGCGCCCGCAGCGGAGAAGGCCGAGTTCCTGCGCCTGGTGACGCTGGCCGAAGATCCGGATATCTGGGCCTGGGTGCTGGGTTACGACGAGCCGCCGGCCGAATACGCCGCCATCGTCGCCCAGCTGCGCATCCACCGCGATTGATCCGGCGGGCCGCTGCACGGCGCGCCCGGGACCTGTGGTGAGCGCGTGTCGAGTGCCGTGAGCATGAGTCCGACCCCTGCTGCGATCGAGCTGCATCTGCGGCCGTCCCTGCGCGCGCTGCGCTGGGCCTTCCTGCTGCACGTGGCGTGCATCGCGCTGCTGCTGGCGGCGCAGCCGCCGCCGCTGCCGTTGCTCGGCCTGGGCGCGGCATTCGCCGGTTCGTGGCTCTGGGTCCGCCGGCATCCGGCGCTGGGATTTGGGCCGCGTGCATGGACCCGCCTGCTCTGGCATGGCGACGGCGGCTGGACCCTCGAGCGCGCTGACGGTGCCCGTGTGCACGCCGAGCTGCGGGGCGATTCGATCGTGCGCGGCACCTGTCTGGTGCTGCGGTTTCAGAAGGCCGATGGCGCCACCACCGCGCGGCTGATTTGCGGCGACGAACTGCCGGCGGAATCGCTGCGTCGACTGCGCGCGCGACTGTCGGCGCTGTGAACTGCAGGGCATCGGCCCTGCATCGCGGTGCGCACAAAAAGAGGGGAGCGGCATGCGCCGCTCCCCTAGCGACGGGCGCTTTTCGCGCCCGGTCAGGCGCTCTTAGAAGCGATAGCCGACGTTGACGCCGTAGACCAGCGGGTCGATCTCGACGGTGCCAGCCTTGCTGCCGTTGATCTTTGCGTCGGTGTCGATGTCGATGTAGCGCAGGTCCACGCCCACGACCCAGCGGCGGGCCGGATCGAGCGCGAAGTCGACACCGGCCTGGGCGGCGAGGCCGAAGGAGTTGTCGAGCTCAAAACTCGACGAGGAATTGTCGAGCTTGTCTTCAAAGAACATCGTGTAGTTGATGCCGGCGCCGACATAGGGGTTGATCCTGGCGCCGGGCAGGAAGTGATACTGCAGCGACACGGTCGGCGGCAGATGCTTGGTTGAGCCGATCTTGCTGCCGCCGGCCGTGATGTCATGCTCGAACGGCAGTGCCGCGAGCACGTCGATGGCGAGGTTCGGCGTCAGATACCAGTCGACGTTGAAGGTCAGGCCAACCTTGCTGTCGACATCAACGCCCAAGTTGCCGTTGTCCGACTTTGGATCGACATTGTGGACGCCAACGCGCACCATCAGCGGACCGTCAGCGGCGAAGGCCGGTGCCGCGCCGAGCGCGGAAGCGGCGGTGAGTGCAGCGAGGGCAATTCCAGTGAGTTTCATCTATTCATCTCCGATCACGATATCGCCTGATATCGGGATGGCATGATCGGCCGATGAGCGCCGCTGCGAACTGATCCGGATCAATGCGGGCGCGGGGTGCAAAAAACGGCTTGGGCCGCGTTATTCGCGGCCTGCCAGCACCGTGGGCAGCGCCTGCGGTGCGGGATTGGGGTAGTCCAGCGTGTAATGCAGCCCACGGCTTTCGTGGCGCGCCAGCGCCGAGCGCACGATCAGATCGGCGACGGTGACCAGGTTGCGCAGCTCGATCAGGTCGGGGCTGATGCGGTAGTTGCCGTAGTACTCCTGGATCTCCGCCTTGAGCAGTTCGACGCGGCGGAGCGCGCGTTCGAGGCGCTTGGTGGTGCGCACGATGCCGACGTAATCCCACATGAATGTGCGCAGTTCCAGCCAGTTGTGCGCAACCACCACGTCCTCGTCGGAGTCCCTGACGCGACTTTCATCCCAGGGCCGCAGCGCGCCGGGAGCCGGCCGTTGCGGCAGGGTGGCCAGCACATCCAGCGCTGCAGCCTCGGCGAAGACCAGGCATTCCAGCAGCGAGTTCGAGGCCAGGCGGTTGGCGCCGTGCAGGCCGGTGCAGGCGACCTCGCCGATGGCATACAGGCCTTCGACGTCGGTGCGCGCCGACAGGTCGGTGAGCACGCCGCCGCAGGTGAAATGCGCCGACGGCACCACGGGGATCGGATCGCGCGTGATGTCGATGCCCAGTTCGAGGCAGCGCGCGTGAATGCTCGGAAAGTGGCCGCGGATGAACTCGGGCGACTGGTGCGTGATGTCGAGCAGCACATGCTTGAGGCCCAGCCGCTTCATCTCATAGTCGATCGCGCGCGCAACGACATCGCGCGGTGCGAGTTCGGCGCGCGGATCGAATTCCGGCATGAAGCGTTCGCCCGGTGCGCCGTCGGCATCGGGCAGCCGCAGCACCGCGCCTTCGCCGCGCAGGGCCTCGCTGATGAGGAAGTTCCGCGCTTCCGGATGGAACAGGCAGGTCGGATGGAACTGCATGAATTCCATGTTCGCGACGCGGCAGCCGGCGCGCCAGGCCATCGCGATGCCATCGCCGGAGGCGCCGTGCGGGTTGCTCGAATACAGGTAGACCTGGTTGGCGCCGCCGGTGGCCAGGATCACCGCGCGCGCCGGCACGGCCTCGACGCCGCCGTGTTCGGCATCGAGCAGGTAGGCGCCGAGCACGCGGCGCGCGCCGCGGTCGACGATCAGGTCCACCGCGATGGCGTGTTCGCGCACGTGGATGCGCGGATGGGCCGCCGCCAGGCCGGACAGCGTGGTTTCAACGGCGTGGCCGGTGGCGTCGGCGGCGTGCACCACCCGGCGATGGCTGTGGCCGCCCTCCCGCGTCAGGTGCAGCCCGGCCGGATCGTCGTCGTCGCGCGTGAACTCGACGCCCTGGCTCGCCAGCCAGCGCACGCACGCCGGGCCGCGCTCGACCGCGTGGCGCACGGCGCGCTCATCGCACAGGCCGGCGCCGGCGACCAGGGTGTCGTGCACATGATTTTCGACCGAGTCCTCGGCATCGAGCACCGCCGAGATGCCGCCTTGCGCCCAGAGCGTGCTGCCGCTGCTCAGCGGGCCCTTGGAGACGACGGTGACGCCGACGCCGGATTGCGCAAGCCGCAGGGCGCACGACAGCCCGGCCGCACCACTGCCGATGACCAGCACATCGGTCACGCTCATGTTCGAGATCCAGGGATTGTTAGAATCGGCGGATTATTCGTGAAGATGCCCGGCGCCGGCTACGGCTCCGGTCATGGGACCCGAGCCGACAGGGAGCCGCGGCCCGGGCGACGGCTGGCTCAGAGAGGTAGGACGATGCCCTCGCGGGGCGCGGTTGGCGCGCGCGAGGCAAGACCCCGGCACATGTCAGACAACAACATCGACGAGCAGTTGGTGAAGCGCGCGCAGGCCGGTGACGAGCGCGCGTTCGAGCTGCTGGTCCGCAAGTACCAGTACAAGATCGTGCAGCTGGTCGGCCGTCTGGTCGGCGAGGCCGAGGCGCCCGACGTCGCGCAGGAAACCTTCGTGCGCGCCTGGCGCGCACTACCCGGCTTCCGCGGGCAGTCCGCCTTCTACACCTGGCTCTATCGCATCGGCATCAACACGGCGAAGAACTCCATCGTCTCGCGCGGGCGCCGCCCTGCGGACCAGGACATCGACATCGCCGATGCCGAACTTTACGGACATACCGAGCATCTAAGCGACGTGGATACGCCGGAGGCGCAGCTGCTGACCGAGGAGATCAAGCTACGTGTCGCCGCAACCATTGCCGCCCTGCCGCCGGATCTGCGCAAGGCGATCACGTTGCGAGAGCTGGAAGGCTTGTCCTACGAGGAGATCGCCGAGGCCATGGACTGCCCGATTGGAACGGTACGCTCGCGCATTTTCCGCGCACGCGAGGCGATCGACGCGGCGCTCAAGCCGCTGCTCGAATGACCGCGTGTCGCCTGCTTTCTCGGATGCGGGTGGTCGCGGTGGAACTTTTCCCGGCTTCCGCGGTTAAGCCTTTATTGATCGCTGTAAGGTGCCCCGATGGCTAAAGACTCCCTTTCCGCACTGCTCGACGGCGAATGCAGCCCCGGCGAGATTGACCAGATTCTCGATGGAATGGCGCGGTCGCCCGATCTGGGATTGGCGTGGAGCCGGCTGTGCCTGGCGCGGGATGCAAGCGAAGGGGTACGCGTGCGCAAGGATCAGCCCTGCATCTGCAGCGGCGTGATGGCGCAGATTCAGGTGCAGGCGCAAATGCCGTCGGCACCGGTGACCCGTGCGGTGCACGCGAACACGGCCGCGGCGCCGCGCATGCGGCGGCGCTGGCCGGGGTACTGGAAGCCGCTTGCCGGGCTTGCCGCCGCGGCCTCGGTGGCGGCCGTTGCGTTCACGCTGGGACTGAGCGGGCGTGGCGTCGGGACTGCCGGCGCGCCGGGCCTGGTCGCGCCGCAGGTCAGCACTCCGGTGTCGCTGCCGGCGATGCCCAAGCGGCCGCGCTATCTGCAGGCCGTCTCCGCCACCTCGGCCGGGTCGCAGCCTGCGGTGCAGGACGACGAGTTGCGCAACTACCTCATCGAGCACAGCAACACGCTCGCCGACCGGGGCATGGGCGCGACCCTGTCCTACGCGCGCTTCGCCGCGCACAGCATCGGTGAGCCGCTGGCGCAGCCGGCGGCGGGTGCGCCGTCCGGCGGAGAGCAGCCTTGAGACGGCTGGTCCTGCTGGTGCTGCTGGCGGCCGTCAGCGGGGCTGCGCGTGCCGATGATCCGATGGCGATGCTGGTGAAGATGCGCGAAGCCGTGCGCAGCGCCAACTACGCTGGCGTGATTGTCTACCGCACGCAGGACCGCCTCGAAACCCTGCGCGTGATTCATGGCGTGCGCGACGGCGTTGAAGTCGAGCGCGTGCAGGCGCTCACCGGCGCGCCACGCGAAGTCGTCAAGCGCGACAACAAGGTCATCTGCCTGTTGCCCAAGGAGCGCCGGGTGACGGTCGACCGGCCGACGCCCAAGGGGCTGTT